>PLAE01000118.1 GCA_003134035.1 Candidatus Velthaea versatilis | reverse complement strand
CGACGAAGTCGATCCACTAGGCCGTCGACGTCGTCACGGCCTCGACGGTGCCCTCGTGCAGCGGTCGCTGCAGCGGGAAGAGCACGACGTCGCGGATCGATGCGTTGTTCGTCAACAGCATGACTAAGCGGTCGACCCCGATGCCGATGCCGGCGGTTGGCGGCATGCCGATTTCGAGCGCGTTGACGAAGTCCCAGTCGGGCGGCGGAATCTCCTCATCACCCGCCGAGCGTTCGGCGATCTGCAGCTCGAAACGCCGCCGCTGATCGTCGGGGTCGTTGAGTTCGGTGAACGCGTTCGAGAGTTCCATGTACGCGCCGAAGAGTTCGTAGCGCTCGGTCAGTTCCGGATCGCCCGCCATGCGCTTCGCTAAGGGCGAGAGCACGACGGGGTATCCGTACACGAACGTCGGTTCGAGCAGATGCGGCTCGACGACGCGCTCGAAAATTTTATCGAGCGCGTGCGCATGCGTCGGCGACGCGGGGATGCCGAACGCAACGAGAATCTGCTGCGCGCCGACAGCGTCGAGCAGTCGCTCGCGCTCCAAGCCGCCGTACTCGCGCATCGCCTCGAGGTAGCCGATGCGCTTGAACGGCTTCGCGAACGAGATCGCGTTCTCGCCGTATGTGAGCGAGCTGCCGCCGTGCACCGTCTCGACCAAGTGCGCGAAAAGATCTTCGTTGAACGCCATCATCTCGTGCACCGACCAGTACGCCGCGTACAATTCTAGCATCGTGAACTCGGGATTGTGCGTGGTATCGATGCCTTCGTTGCGGAAGATCCGGCCGATTTCGTAGACCCGCTCGAGGCCGCCGACGATGAGCCGCTTGAGAAACAGTTCGGTCGCGATGCGCAGCGTGAGCTGCAGGTCACCCAGCGCGTTGGAGCGGGTCAGGAACGGCCGGGCGCTGGCGCCGCCCGCGATATGCAACAGCACCGGCGTTTCGCATTCGAGAAATCCGCGCGCGTCGCAAAAACGGCGCATCTCCGCGATGATCCGTGACCGCGTGATGAACACGCCGCGCACCTGCGGATTGACCGCCAAATCGACGTAGCGTTGCCGGTAGCGCTTCTCGACGTCGGTGAGGCCGTGCCACTTGTCGGGCAGCGGCGCGAGCGCTTTGCCAAGCACCTCAAACGACGTCACGTGCAGCGTCAGCTCGCCCATCTTCGAGCGGAACACGAAGCCGCGAGCGCCGACGAAATCGCCGCGGTCGAGGACCTTGAACGCGTCGAACGCGTCGCCCAGCTCATCCTTCCTGAGGTACAACTGAAAGCGGCCGCTCACGTCGTCGAGATCGGCAAAGATAACTTTGCCCTGAGGGCGCGCTACCATGAGCCGGCCGGCCAGCGCGTGCGTCTCTTGCTCGGCGTGCTCTTGGTTGGCAAGTCCCGCGTAACGAACGGCAAGTTCGGCGGCGTGCGCCGTCACCACAAACCGCGTCGCGGCGAACGGGTCGATGCCGCGCTCACGCAAGGCGGCCAGGTTGTTGCGCCTGGCCGCGATGAGTTCGCCTTCGCGTTTTCCTACGTCTTCGTCGATGGCCATGCGTCAGCCGCCGGGTTCGCCGTCGTCGGGGGCTTTCTTGCTCGTTTAGGAGGCCTTCTTGCTCTTCTTGACCGCTTTATTGATCGATTCGATTTTATATTTCATCTGTCCGCGGGGCGTGGTGACGTCGACGATGTCGCCCTGCTTGCGCCCCATGAGCGCGCGCCCCACCGGCGACTCGTTTGAGAGCCGCGCGTTCTTGGGGTCGGCCTCCGCCGAGCCGACGATGGTAAATTCGTGCGCGCTGCCCGAGCCCGTTTCTTTGACGCGCACGGTCGCGCCCAGATGGACCTCGTCGGCGACGTAATCGCTATGATCGATGATGCGCGCGTTGCGGATCATCCCCTCGAGCTTGAGAATACGACCTTCAACGAAGGCCTGCTCCTGCTTCGCGTCTTCGTATTCGGCATTTTCGGAGATGTCGCCAAACTCTTTGGCTTGGCGAATGCGTTCGTTGACTTCTCGGCGATGGACGGTCTTGAGTTCATCGAGTTCATCTTCGAGCTTCTTAAGCCCGTCGCGCGTCAGTACGATTTCTTTATCGTTCAATCCGGACTCCTGGGAAATGCCGAACGCCGCTAGGTGCGGCGTTCACGAACCCGACCCCGCAGATTCGCGAAGCACCGCCGCATGGACCTGCCGAACTTCCCCTTCAGTTTTGTACCACGACCGGGGCTCGACGCTTCGCATGGCGTGCTCCAGCTTCCACAAAAGCGGCCTCCGGAGGCGTTTCGTCGTTTCCTGCCGTAACGGTTGAGATGATACTCGAGCGCAACGATTCTGAGCATCTGCGCGGCCTGCAGCGCTCTGAAGTCGCCCGCGGCGTCGGCGTTACCCACGATTTATTCGTTGAACGTGCCGAGGGATCGCGGGTCTGGGACACCGACGGGCGCGCCTATCTGGACTTCGTCGGCGGGATCGGCGTGCTCAATCTCGGGCACCGTCACCCGCGGATCACGGCGGCCGTCGCGGCCCAACTCGAGCGGCTGACCCACACCTGCTTCCAAGTCGCGATGTACGACGGCTACGTCCGCCTAGCTGAGCGACTCAACCGCCTCACCCCCGGCGATTTCAAGAAGAAGACTTTGCTGGTGACCACCGGCGCGGAGGCCGTTGAGAACGCGGTGAAGATCGCGCGAGCCGCGACCGGCCGCTCCGCCGTCATCACCTTCACACGCGGCTATCACGGCCGGACATTTTTCGCGCTCGCGATGACCGCGAAGACGAATCCCTACAAACAGAATTTCGGGCCGTTTCCGGGCGACGTCTATCATGCGCCCTATCCGTACGAATTTGCCGGCTGGTCCGCGGGCGCCGCACTCGCCGCAGTCGAAGCGCTGTTCGAGACCGACGTCGCCGCCGACCGCGTTGCGGCAATCGTGATCGAGCCCGTTTTGGGTGAGGGCGGTTTCGTCCCGGCTCCGGCGGAATTCTTGCGCGGCCTGCGGCGGATCGCCGACCGGCATGGGATCGTGCTGGGCAGCGACGAGATTCAATCGGGCTTCGGCCGCACCGGCACCATGTTCGCCATCGAGCAAGCCGGCGTCGTGCCGGATCTCGTCCTCGTCGCCAAGAGTTTGGCCGGCGGCCTGCCGCTGGCGGGCGTGATCGGGCGCGCCGACATCATGGACGCCCCGCTGCCGGGCGGCCTCGGCGGCACGTTCGCGGGCAATCCGCTGGCCTGCGCCGCGGCGTTGGCCACGCTGGACGCCTTCGAGTTCGACGGCATTCTGGAGAACGCGCAACGGATCGGCATCCGAACGCGCGCGGCGCTCGTCGCCCTGGCTCGCCGTCACGCCGAAATCGTCGATGTCCGCGGAATCGGCGCGATGCTGGCCATCGAACTCGGTTCCGCCGCCGATGCGCAGCGCATCCTCGAAGCGGCACGCGCGCGCGGCCTGCTCTTGCTCAAAGCCGGCGCCGGCAACGTCATCCGGTTGCTCATGCCCCTAACGATCTCGGCTGAGGACCTCGAGTTCGGCCTCGACATCCTCGCCCAAAGCTGTGCCGCGGCGCTAACGCCGGCGGCCGTTGTCTGAGAACCACTGCCTTAAATATGGAGGTCCCAAAATTAATGTCGATGCGAAGTTAGTACGCTCCTATACCAGCCACATCTTGGACGTGATCGGCAATCCGACGATCGAACCGTCCGAGGCCGCATGGGTAGCGAGCGAGACGATCAATGCCTTCCGGGATCACGTCAATCCCGGGTTTCTCGAATACCGGAAAACCGCCGCCAACGGTTCCCCCGACGCCGCCGTCGAGTGGACCGATGCCGGACGCAACACGTTCCGCGACCTGCGCGGCCGTGAGTACATCGACTTCCTGGGCGGGTTCGGCATTTTCAATGTCGGCCACCGGCACCCCAAAGTCGTCAAAGCCGTGCGCGATCAATTAGCGCGCCAGCCGCTCCATTCACAGGATCTGCTCGACCCGCTGCGCGCGCTGCTCGCAAAAACGCTCGCGATGATCGCGCCGGGCGATTTGCAGTACGCCTTCTTCTGCAACAGCGGCACCGAGTCGGTCGAAGGCGCGCTGAAGTTGGCGCGGGCGTTCGATCCCGATAAACCGACCATCATCTGTGCCACCAAGGGCTTTCACGGTAAGAGTTTCGGCGCGCTCGCGGGTACGGCCAAAGGTGCTTTCCGCAAGCCCTTCGGACCGATGTTGCCGGGCGTCCGCCACGTCGCCTTCGACGATCTGCCGATGCTGGAAAAGACGATGGAGGCTTGCCGGCTCGTCGGCGAGGACGTCGGCGCGGTCCTGCTCGAGCCGATTCAGGGCGAGGGCGGCGTCAACATCCCCGCGCCGGGTTACCTGACCGGCGTGCGCGCGCTGTGCGACCGCTACGGCGCGCTGCTCATCCTCGACGAAGTGCAAACCGGAATGGGCCGCACCGGCAAGATGTTCGCCTGCGAACATGAGAACGTCGCGCCGGACATCATGTGCCTGGCCAAGGCCTTGGGCGGCGGCGTGATGCCGATCGGCGCGGTGCTCGCGACTAGGGCGGTGTTCTCGCGGCTGTTCGATAATCCGTTCCTGCACACGACGACCTTCGGTGGCAACCCGCTGGCGTGCGCGGCGGCGATCGCGACGATCGACGTGCTGCTCGAAGAACGGCTGCCCGAGCGGGCCGCGCGGATGGGCGAGATGATGCTCGCGGGAATTCGCCGCGCCGTCGCCGGTCACGAAGACAAAGTCGTCGCCGTGCGCGGGAAAGGGTTGCTCATCGCGATCGAATTCGCCAACAACGAAATCGGCTTCGAGATCGGGCGCTACTTATTCGATCACGGCATCCTCGTTGCCGGCACCCTGATCAACTCGCAGACGATCCGCATCGAACCGCCGCTCACCATTGAGGAACATCAAGCCGAACGGCTGTTCATCGAACTCGCCGGCGCACTGGGTTCACTGCCACGCCAACAAGTCGCATAATCGGGAGGCTTTCAAACATCATGACCGTTTCCGAAATCCGCACCGAACTCGAGCGGCTGAAAACGTCGCCCGAGGGCGTCGCACTCATGTATATCGCGGGCGAATGGACCGCCGCCTCGGACGGCGGCACCCGCGATCTCATCGATCCGGGCACCGGCGAAACGATCGGCCGCGTCGCCGAGGCCACCACGGCTGATGCGCTGCGGGCGATCGCTGCGGCACGCGCGGCCTTCGACGGCGGACCGTGGTCCCAAACGCACGCGCACGACCGCGCCAAGCTGCTGTTCCGGATCGCCGACGCGCTCGAAGCCAACGCCGACGAATTCGCGCGCATCGAGACGCTCAACGCGGGCAAACCGCTGCGCGAAACCGAAGCCGACGTCGCCGACGCGGCCAACTGTTTCCGCTACTACGCGGGACTTGCGACCAAGCCGCACGGCGAAAGCTTCGACGTTCCAGCGCCGTCGCAAACGTTCACCGTGCGCGAACCGATCGGCGTCTGCGGTCAGATCGTGCCCTGGAACTATCCGCTCCTCATGGCGGCTTGGAAGCTCGCGCCGGCGCTGGCCGCCGGCAACGTCTGCATCCTCAAACCGTCGGAACTCACCCCGCTCACGGCACTGCGTCTGGCGCAACTGTTCGATGAGGCGGGTTTGCCGCACGGCGTGCTCAGCGTCGTGACGGGCGCGGGCCCAGTCGCCGGCGCCGCGCTCGCCGAAAGCCACGACGTCGACAAGATCGCCTTTACCGGCGGCACGTCGACGGGCCGCACGATCATGCAAGCCGCGACCGGCAACCTCAAAAAGATTTCGCTCGAATTAGGCGGCAAGTCGCCTAACATCGTCTTCGCCGACGCCGACTTCGAAACGGCGGTCGATTACGCGCTGCTCGCGATCTACGCCGGCTGCGGACAGGTGTGTTCGGCCGGCTCGCGATTGATTCTGGATAGCGCGATCGACGACCGCTTCATCGCGCGGCTCGTCGAGCGCGCGCAAACGATCGTGGTCGGCAACGGATTCGACCGCGCAACCGAGATGGGACCGCTCATCAGCGCGCAGCACCTCGAAAAGGTCGAACGCTACATCGCGCTGGGCCGCAGCGAAGGCGCCAAACTCGTCTGCGGCGGCGGACGTCCGGCCGGCGCGGCCGACCGCGGCTACTATCTCGCGCCGACGATCTTTACCGATACGACGCCGCAGATGCGCATCGTGCGCGAGGAGATCTTCGGACCGGTGCTCGTCGTGCAGCGTTTCGCGACCGAAGCCGAAGCGATCGCGCTCGCCAACGACACGCCTTACGGTTTGGCGGGCGCGGTCTTCACGCAAGATGCCGCGCGCGCGCATCGCGTCGTGCGTGCGCTGCGGGCCGGCATCACTTGGATCAATACCTATCATCCAACCTACAACGAAGCGCCGTGGGGCGGCTACAAACAATCCGGCATCGGCCGGGAACTCGGGACCTACGGCTTCGACGAATACACCGAAGTCAAACAGATCAACGTTAACTTAGCCATTGAACCCAGCGGGTGGTTCGCCGGATAACGAAATGTCGAAGGGCATCCCAGCGCGCACGGTTTAACATCGGGTAGTTGATTGCGGAACGCTCGCGCGACTCGCATCGCTGCCGCCGTTTCTCGAGCCGCCTCCGCGGTCACGGGCAAAGGGCGGCAACGGGATGAGGAGCCGCGGTTCTTTCGCATCCGTTTAACCCTTGCGCGCTCGCTCGTCGCTGCGTTTCGGAGGTTCGATGTATCGTCGCTTGTCGGCGGGGCTGCTTACGGCAGCCCTGGTGTTCCTGACTATGCTGCCCGTGTTTGCCGGAACCACCGGCGGCCTGCGCGGCCGCATTATCGACCGCGAGACGCAACATGGGATCGCCGGCGTGAAAGTGACGGTCGCATCGCCGTCGCAAAGTGCGACGGCGACCACCGACGCCGGCGGCAGCTTCGTTTTTCTCTCGCTGAGCCCTGATACGTACACGATCAGCGTCGCGCCGCCGGGCTACGACACGGCGGTCCAATCGGGGATTACGGTCGTCTCCGATCAGGTGCAGACAGCATCGCTCGTGGCGGTGAAAACGATTCGCACGATCGGCCGCACCACGAGCCGTTCGTCCAGCAGCATCGTGCGGCCCGGAACCACCAGCGACGTGTATTCCGTCAATGCGGCCACGCAGCAAGCGGTCCAGGCGCTAGGCGGGCCGGGAAGTTTGAACCAAGCCTACAGCGGCATGGCGTCGGTACCCGGGATCAGCGTTCCGCAAGGCCAGCAAGGTTGGAATCAGCTCGTCTACGTGCGCGGCGGCGACTACGAAGATGTGGCCGTCGAACTCGACGGCATCCCCATGCAGCGCGCATCGGACAGCGCGCCCCAGTCGACGCTCTCGAGTCTAGGTCAACAGGAACTGCAAGTCTACAGCGGGGGCGCGCCCGCGTCGGCCGATGCATCCGGGCTGTCCGGTTACGTGAACCAAGTCATCCGCACCGGCACGTATCCGGGATTCAAAGACGTTCAGCTCGGCGTCGGCGGACCGTCGTTCTACCACAAAGCGCAATTCGAGATCGGCGGCGCGACGGCGAACCGCAACTTCAGCTATTATCTGGGCTTCTCGGGCGTCAACCAGGACTATCGCTACGACGACCAGTTCAACGGCGCCTCGAACACCACGAATTTTTTCGCACCGCTGGCGGTGTCGAGCACGTCCGGTGCCGGCGTCTATGACGGCAGCGTCCCGGCGTACTTTTCGCCCGGCCAGAACTACTCGATCGCGAACACGAACGACCGCGAAACGGTCGCGAATTTCCACTTCGGTATTCCGCACAAAGACGGTCAAGGCAAGGACGATGTACAGCTCTTATACGTCACCAGCGACATTCTCGCCCAATTTTATGGTTCTGTGAACGATCTGGGCGGGCCGGCGTACGTCAACAACGCGCTCGGTTTCGCTCCGACGTATATCGACACGTACGTCTACAACGGATCGCTCATGACGCCGCTAACGGGCAACGAAACGCTTACGCCGCAGCTCTTTCCGAGCAGTGGAAATCATGCCTTCGGTGCGGGCGTGCTCAACGCGAATACCCGCGAGAGCAACGACAACGGGATCAGCCTCATCAAGCTGCAGTATCAGAAAAACATCAACGACCGCTCGTATCTGCGGCTCTTCGGTTACAGCAACTACTCGAATTGGTTTATCAACGGACCCGTCAGCGCGAATCTCAACTACGGCGGTGAAATCCCGGATTACGAGGTGTTCGCTCACGGCTATGGGCTCAACGCCCGTTATGAAAATCAGCTCAACGCGAAGAATTTGCTGACGCTGACCGCCTCGTATCAGACTCAAAAGCTGCAGACGTACTCGAGCGGATCGATTGGGCAAATCATCACCAATTACACCGACAAGAACGGGAACTGCTACAACCCCTCCAGCGGCGCGTACGCAAGCTGCTTTACGCCCTACAATGCCGGCGGAAGCGAGAACATCGTTACGCAATTCGGCTCGACTCCCAATTCACTGACGCCGGCATTCGCCCCGGCGGGAACGACGGCGGCGGCAAACGGCGCGTACTGGGCGGTCACCGAAAACGGACAGAACGCGCAGATCGACAACGTCACCCCATTCTTCACGGCATACTCGCTGACCGATCAGTTTCGGCCCAGCGACAAGCTAACGGTCAACGCGGGCATCCGCTTCGAGAATTTTCTGTATCGGCTGGACAACACGTCCACGGGCTATCCCGCCCGCGACTTCTGGTTCAACGCCTATAACCGGGAGAATTGCTACTTCGCCGGCCAACCAAAGGTGGTAAACCAAAGCGCGGCGATCGATCCCGTTACGGGCCTTGCCCCGCCATGCGGCCCCGGAAACATCGCGCTGGTCAACACCGAACCGTCGCGCTCACAATACAGCACGCTGCAGCCGCGGGTCGGTACGACCTACACGATCAATCCGGATACGGTCTTGCGCGCTTCTTACGGCCGCTACGCACAACAGCCCGGAACGTCATATCAAGAGTTCAATGTCGTCCAGCAAGACTTGCCGAGCTTCATCTCCCAATTTTTGCCCTATGGCTATAATTCACCGTATCATGCCACCACGCCATCGTATTCCAACAGCTACGATTTCTCACTCGAAAAGCATCTGCACGGCACGGATTATTCCCTCAAGCTCACGCCTTTCTACCGCTCGACTCAAGATGAACTGCAGAGCGTGCCGATCGGCTCGCAAGGCGTCCTGGACGGCATAAATACCGGCACGGGGCGCAATTACGGCATCGAACTCGAGTTCGCCAAAGGCGACTTCAGCCGTCAAGGCCTGTCATACTCGCTTTCGTACACGTATACGAACAGCCGGATTCGTTTCGGTAATTTCCAAAGCGGCAACAACTTCATCGATAATCTCAACGCGACGGTCCAGTACTATAACTCCTTCACGAGCGCGTGCACGACCGGAAACGCGGCACTCTGCGGAATAAGCGGCGCGAAAAACGCCGCACCGACGATCAACGGGATCGTCAACCCGTACTATACCCTGCCCGCGCAGCCGCTCTTCGATCGCAGCGCCGAGTACGTGCCGTACGATATCCTGCCGAATGCTTTCCAGGGCGCCAACGCGTATCTCGTTCCAAACCTGCTGACGGGCGTGCTCAATTACCGGCGCGGCAAGCTGAGCCTCACGCCGAGCGCGACCTATTCATCGGGATCGTTCTATGGCTCGCCGCTGACATGGCCCGGCTATGACCCGACCACCTGTACGGGCGCGACCGCAACGACGACGCTGCAGCAGAGCTGCACCGGCTACCTGTTCATCCCCGACGCGTACACCGGCAAATTCGACAATCAAGCCGCATTCCGCGAACCGACCCGGCTCACGGCAAACTTCCAACTGGCGTACGAGCTCAACCCGAAAGTGCGCGCGGTGCTGACCCTGACCGGCTTGATCGATCATTGTTATCAGCGCGGCTACGCCTGGGACAACGCGTCGACGTGCGTCTACGCGCAGCTTCCGTCGAACCATCTCGCACCGGTCGGGAATTTTCTGACCGGAACCGGAATTCCGACGCCGCCTCAGCTGCAGTACCCGTACAGCAGCTGGTACAACAACTCGCAAACCGGCTACGTCGGGCAGCGCATCCCATTCAACGCATTTCTGAATCTCGAGGTGCGTCTCTGACGATGCCGCGCCGGCCAGCCCGCCGCGACTTTCTCAACGGCATCGCGATCGGGGCCGGCGGCATCCTCGCGAGCGGTTGGCTTGCACCCGCGGCGGCCGATGCGGCCGCGGATCCGCCGGCCGCGCAAGACATTCCGGGTTACTACCCACCCGATTTGACCGGAATGCGCGGCAGTCATCGCGGCTCGTACGAAACCGCGCACGCCGAGCGCGACGGCGCGCATCCGGCCGCGCCGCGCGCCACCGGCGAAGCATACGATCTCATCATCGTCGGCGCGGGAATCGGCGGTCTCGCGGCCGCGCACTTCTATCGTGCGCGGCAGCCCGCCGCGCGCATCCTCATCCTCGACAACCACGATGATTTCGGCGGCCACGCCAAGCGCAACGAGTTTCACGTCGACGGCCGGATGCTGCTCGCGAACGGCGGGACATGGGCCATCGAATCGCCGTTCCCGTATAGTCCGGTCGCGGCGGGACTGCTCGCCGAATTGGGCATCGATCCGCCGCGCTTGGAGCAGCGCGACCATCATGCGCAGTATTACGGCGGCTTGAGCCGCGGCGTCTTCTTCGATCGCGAGACCTTCGGCGTCGATCGTTTGGTGCCCGGATTGCCGCCGACGTCAGCCGACGGCCGCGCCGCCGCTTCGCCCGCAAAGTGGGAGACGTTTCTGGCCCGGACGCCGCTGGCGGCGCAAGCGCGCGCCGACATTCTCGAAATCGAAACCGGGACGCGCGATTATTTCCCTGGTCTCGACTCCGACGCAAAAAAAGACAAGCTCTCGCGGATGAGTTACCAAGACTACTTGCGCAACGTCGTCGGCGCGCACCCCAGTGTCATCCCGTTCTATGCGGCGCGCACGTACGATCTGTTCGCGGTAGGGATCGACGGCGTTACCGCCCTTGATTGCTGGGGACTGGGATTCGCGGGCTTCGCCGGCCTGCGCTTAACGCCCGGTGCTTACCCGCGCATGGGCTTCACCGCGATGGGCGCCGCGACGCCCGGTCAAGCGCCGTACACGTTTCACTTTCCCGACGGCAACGCGACGGTCGCGCGGCTCCTGGTGCGCAAACTCGTACCGGATTCGCTTGCCGGAACCACGGTCGACGACATCGTCACCGCCGCCGCGGACTATCCAAAGCTGGACGCCGACGGCGCGCCGGTGCGCATCCGCCTGAGCAGCACGGTGGTCGCCGTCGAGCACGCCGGACCCGTCGAGACCGCCCGCGCGGTCGAGGTCCGGTATGTTCGCGGCGGCAGCACCTACGCGGTGCGCGCGCCCCGGGTCGTGATGGCGAGCTGGAATATGATGATTCCGTACATCATCCCAACGTTGCCGGCCGAGCAGAAAGACGCGCTGCACTACGGTGTCAAAGTTCCGCTCGTTTACACCAAGGTCGCGATTCGCAATTGGCGTGCCTTCGCACAGCTCGGCGTAAGCGCGATCGAAACGCCCGGCATGTATCATTCGAGCATCGAGCTTGACGAACCGATCGATATCGGCACGTACCGAGCCTCCCGCTCGCCCGATGAGCCGGTGGTTCTGCGGCTGCTGCGCGCACCGTGCAAGCCCGGACTCTCGGAGCGCGACCAGCATCGCGTCGGCCGCGCCGAGCTGCTCGCGACGCCGTTCGCGGTCTTCGAGACCAACATCCGCGACCAGCTCGCGCGCGTACTCGGACCGGCCGGCTTCGACCCGGCGCGGGACGTCGCGGCGATTACCGTCAACCGCTGGCCGCACGGCTATGCCTACGAGTACAATCCGCTGTGGGATCCCGAGAGCTTTTTCGCCGGCGGTCCGACGCCGAACATGCTCGCGCGCAAGCCCTTCGGGCGGATCACGATCGCCAACTCCGACGCCGCCGCCGCGGCCTACACCGATCAAGCCATCGACCAGGCCTATCGCGCCGTGGACGAACTGCCGGAGAACTAAAGCCGTACCCACTGCCGGAGAACGACAAAGGAAACCTCATGATTTCGGAGCTGCGCGCCGATTGCCTCAATTTTTGGGAAGTGCTCGCGCAATCGATCGCGATGATCGGTCCGACGATCACCCCGGTGCTGATCATTCCGCTTATGTACGCGTCGGCCGGCGATGCGGGCTGGCTGGCCTACGTCTTCGGTGCGATAACGATCGGCGCGGTGGCGCTCAATCTCAACGTGTTCGCGCGGCGCTCGGCATCGGCCGGATCACTGTACATCTTCGCGCAGCGGGCCTTCGGCGGCAGCGGCGCGCTGCTCGTCGGCTGGTGCCTGTTGTGGGCCTACGTGTTCGTCGCCATCGCCGGCACGATGGCCTTCACCGTTTTCTTCGTCAGTTTGACCGCGGCCGCCAAGATCGCCGCGCCACCGGCCGCCGGCGTGCTGCTGTGCACCGCGATCGCGTGGTTCCTCAGCTATCGCGACGTGCGCGTTTCGACGATCGCCTTGCTCGTTCTCGAAGCCATCTCGCTGACGCTCATCTGCATTCTGATGGTCCTCATCTTCGTTCACCATCGCGGCAGTTGGATCGATGCCGATCAGCTGACGCTCCACGGCGCGACCCCGTCCGCGCTCGCCTTAGGCGCCGTGCTTGCGATCTTTAGTCTGCTGGGCTTCGAGAGCGCGACGTCGCTGGGTGAAGAGGCCAAGGATCCGCTGCGCACGATCCCACGGGCCGTGCTCGCCAGCGTCGCGCTCGCGAGTGTGTTCTTCGTCGTCGTGATGTACGCCGAGGTGCTCGGGCTGCGCGGTGCGGCGACGACGCTCGATAAGCTCACCACGCCGCTGGACCAGCTTTCCGACAGCGTGGGAGCGCCGTTCATGAAAATTCCGATCGACGTCGGCGCGGTGCTGTGTTCCCTGTCGATTACGACGGCCGCGCTCAACGGCTCGGCGCGCGCGCTCATGATGATGGGCCGCAATAATTTGCTCGCATCGGCTTTTGCCCGGACACATCCGCGCTTCGAGACGCCCTACGTGGCTTTGGGTACGATCGCGGGGGTGCTCGCGGTGGTCGGCAGCATCGCGCTGATCCTCGGCCGCGCGCCCGGCGATGCGTTTTCCGATACCGCGACGCTCTGCTCGTTTGGGTTCGTCATCGTCTACGGCGCGATCGCCGCGGGTGCGTCGTTGTATTTGCAGCGCCGCGGCGAGCTGCGCCCCGTCAACGTCGTGGTGAGCGCGGCGGCGGTCGCCCTGCTCATCGTACCGGCTGTCGGAAGCGTCTATCCCGTGCCGCCGCCGCCGGGGAATTGGTACCCCTACGTTTTTCTCGCGTACGTCGCGTGCGGCGTCGCGCTGCTGTGGCGGCGCCGACTGACGGCGCCCGAGGCCGCAGCGGGAGCCACGGCCGGATAGCCTGGTTCTGTTGTCTGCCGTCCTCCATTCGACGTGGAATCTGCTCGCGAAACGCGCCACGCGCAGCGATCCCACGGCGTGCGTGTGGCTCACGTCCGCGCTCTCGGCGCTGCTCTACGTGCCGATCGTCGGCGGCCTCGCAGCGGCAACGCGTCTGCGGCGCCGGCTCATCGCTGCGGCACTGATGCTCGGCGGAATCATCGCACTCGCGCACGGGTGAACCGCGCTCTCGTTGCTAAGCCGGTACGGACCTCAGCCCCGGCGCGCCTCGTCGACGAGTTTCGCGACGGTTCGCGCCGCGTCACTTTCAAGCGCCGACAATCCGTTCACGACGCCGTCGATATCGTCGGCCGGCCGATTTTGGCTCAGTTTCCATTTGCCGACGAGTTCGTCGATGCGCAGCTCGAACGCGGTTATGCCACGCATCATCGTATCGATATAGTCGTGCGGAGCATCGGAAAGCTGCCAATCGCCCGCGACGGTCGCCTCGTGTTCGGCGGTTAGCTGCGCCAGGTGCTCGCGCATACGGTCCGGATCGTCGATGATCCGCACGAAGCCGCGCGCTTGAGCGATCGCGTAATCGTATGTCGGCACGACTTTGGCCGTGCGGCGTTTGGTTTCGTACCACGAGGGCGTGATGTAGTGAGCGGGGCCCTGGAAAACGGCGAGCGCGCGGACATCGGGGCGGCGCCGGTCGAGCTGCCGGTTCGGCCGCGCGAGATGACCGCGCAGGGTACCGTAAGGTCCCTCGTCGGGGTGCAGCACGATCGGGATCAGCGACGCGTCGATTTCGGCACCCAACGTAATGAGCGTACACAGACCGACGCGCCCGATGAAGGCCTGCACCTCGCGCACGTCGTCGGCGGCGAAGTGCGGCGGAACATAGAGCGACGGTCCAGGCGATGCGGCGTCCATGCTGCAATGATTCGCTGCGGCGCACGGGATCGCATCTGTCGACCGTTCAGCCTAAATTATCCACCGCGAATGACGCCGCGCTAGGGCATCACGCATAAACGTAGGCAAGAACCGCTGCCCGGCCCGACGGAAGAGAGGACATCAGATGACCGGCTATCCCGCATCAATCACCGCAATCAATCATTTCGCGGCCGCGCCGCGCCGCGTTCGCGGAATGCTCGGCGGTGAAATCGTGTTCGATACCACGCGCGCCATCTATGTTTGGGAATGGCCGAACTATCCGCAGTACTATGTCCCGCTGGCGGATGTCCGCCCGGGCGTCCTCGCGCCCGACGGCGACCCGCTTTCCACACCGCAGGGGGATGCGCAGCCACAGCGATTGACCGCGCGTGATTCCCAACGCGCTGCCGGCGCGCGGCTCATTACGGCGTCGCCGATCACCGGAATACGCGACACCGTTCGGTTCGAATGGAGCGCGCTCGACCAATGGTTCGAGGAAGACGAAGAGATCTTCGTTCATCCGCGCAGTCCGTATACGCGGGTCGATGCGCTGCGTTCGACGCGCACGATCCGCGTCGAACGCGACGGCGTCCTGCTCGCGCAATCGTCGGCCCCGGTCATGCTGTTCGAAACCGGTCTGCCGACGCGCTATTACCTCGATCAGCGCGACGTGCGTTTCGAGCATCTCGTGCCATCGCCGACGCGCACCGAATGTCCCTACAAGGGCCGCGTTTCGGGCTATTGGTCGGTTTCCATCAGGGGCCGCCTCCATCCCGATATCGCCTGGATGTATTCATTTCCGACGCGCCAGGTTCTGCCGATCGCCGGACTCGTCGCTTTTCTCAACGAGCGGGTCGACATCACGCTCGACGGCGTTCCGCAGGCTCGTCCGAAAACGCACATGGGTGCATGACCGCGTAATCCGCGCGCAGTTCCGCGGCGCCGAGCAGGCCGAGTACGGCGCCCGAGACGCGATCGATCCAGCGCCGCGCCGACTCGCCGAGTGCGTGACGCGCGGCGCTCACGCCCGCCGTCACGAGCAGCCACCACAGCAGCGAGCCCGTGAACACGCCGCCGACCGTCGCCAGCGCGTCGGCGGCGTCGAATCCGGCCGGAGCCAGCGCGGTGAAGATCGCGACGAACGAAACGATCGTCGGCGGATTAGTGAGCGTCAGCAGCATCGCGCTGCCGAACGCCGCCCCGGTCGAGACCGCAGCCGCTTCGCGGCGCGGCGCGCCGCCGGCCGGCGCGAAGAACGTGCGCCAGCCAAGGTACATGAGAAACGCGCCCGCCACGGCGTGCAGCGGACGTTCGTAGCTGACCACGAAGCGCATGACGCCGGCGAGACCGAGCGCCGCGACGAGTGCGTAGACGGCATCGCCGGCGGCGATTCCGGCGCCCGTGCCGAAGCCGAAACGCCAGCCTTGCGCGAGCGTGCGGCGCATGCACAGCAGACTCATCGGCCCGACCGGTGCCGCGACCGCCGCCCCGATACCGACGCCCTTGGCGAATTCGGCGAGCGCGGCGGGCGTCACGGAATGCTCGTGTCGGTTCGTTTCGCCCAGGCCATGGCGCTGATCTTCCAGTTCGCGGCGCGCCGAACGAGTGTGTACGCAAGCGAACCGGTTTCCTGCGCCGGCTTGCCGTGGATTTTATACGTGTAGACGGTCGGTAAAACCACGTACGCGTGAACGCCGTCGACGCTCACGAACTTGGGTGCCGTATAGCTGATGTGCGCGTCGGAGACGCCGTTCGCCGTTTGATCGGCGCCGAAACCATCGTACCAGTGAGCCGCGGCATCCGGGGCCGGAAACCGAAACGGAGCGAACTCGTCGACGATCGCGCTGTCGGCCGTGAACGCCGAGATGAGACGCGCCCGATCGCCGGCATTCGCGGCGTGCACGAAGGTCGCGATCGGAACGATCACGCCGCTGTCGGCCGCGTCGGCGGCAAAGCGCGATGTGAGGATCGCGAGCAGGGTCAAAGCCGCGATACGAATCACCGACATCAAACGTTCCTTCGCAAGCAGGAGCAAATCGAATGCGATCCTCCGTTCGCCGTCGCACGCGCGCAAAACCTCGGTCGTGCAAACAACCCGGTGTTCGCACGCCGCTGGGCGAATCGGCGTGTCATGCCGCGCACGCCGCTCTTCGCCTCGCTCCGCCGTCTCGCGCGCGGGGCCGCCAAAGCGGAACTCCGCGGCGGCGTGCGGCGGCGAGACTTTCTTGCCGGCGCCGCGGCACTGTCGGCCGCCGGCAGCCTGGCGGCGCTGCCGCTCCGCGCCGCGGGTGCCGCGCGCCCCACGGTGGCGATCGTCGGAGCGGGAATCAGCGGTCTCGTCGCCGCGCTCACGCTGCACGAGGCCGGCGTCACGCCGATCATCTTCGAGGCCAACGCCCGGTCCGGCGGGCGCATTCATACCAACCGCACCGGCTGGTTCGGCGATCAAGTCGCCGAGTGGTGCGGCGAGCTCATCGATTCGTCGCACGTTACGATGATCGGCCTAGCGAAACGCTTCGGCTTACCGCTCACGGACGTGCTCGCCGCGGTTCCGCCCGGTTCGCAATACACGATCCAGTTCGACGGGCACTATTATCCCGTCGAACGCGCCGCTCGCGATTTCACGCCGGTCTTGGCGAACCTCACGCGGCAATTGCGCGCCGCCGGTCCGCTCGCACCGTACGATCGGCTCACCGCCGAACAGCGCCGGCTCGACGCGCTGAGTGTCTACGCGTGGATCGAGCAGTACGTCCCCGGCGGCCATGCGTCGCTGATGGGACGGTATTTGGAGCGCGCCTATTTGGCCGAATTCGGACGCGACACGCGCGAACTATCGGCGATCAATATCGTCTACATGCTCGGCACGCAGTCGGGGCCGGTTGAAGGCGAGGCCGGTTTCCACATTTACGGACCGTCCGACGAGCGCTATCACATTCGCGGCGGCAACGAGCTGCTCACCGACGCTTTGGCGCGGAGCTTGCCGCCCGGCACGATCAAACTCGATGCCCGGCTCGAGGCGATCGCGCGCGAACCGCGCGGCCCCGTCGCGCTGACGATCGCAGCCGACGGACGGCGCGAACGCTACCTTTTCGACCGCGTGATTCTCACGCTGCCGTTCACGCGGCTGCGCCACGTCGATTACGCGCAAGCCGGTTTGAGCGCGGTGAAACGCAGCGCGATCGAACGCTTGGGCTATGGGCATCACACGAAGCTGAGCGTGCCGTTCACGCGGCGCGTCTGGCGCGGCCGCGGAGCGTGGCCCGGGGTCTCGGACGGCACCATCTACACCGATCTGGGCTTTCAAAATACGTGGGACACGACGCGCGGACAACCCGGCCGCAACGGCATCCTCGTCGCGTATATCGGCGGGCCGCCGGGGGTCGCGGCGGCCGCCGACGCGGCGTACACCACGACGCTGGAATCGCTCAAAACGCGGCGCACCGTCGATGCGTTCGTCGCGCAGATCGAGCGCGTCTTTCCCGGCATCGCCGAACACTACGCCGGTCACGCGACCGCCGGCAGCGCGTTTCTCGATCCGTTCATCGGCGGCAGCTACTCGGTGTGGCTCGTCGGTCAGCTCACGGCGTTCGGCGGGGCCGAGGGCCGCGCCGAAGGGCCGATCCATTTCGCCGGCGAGCACACCGCACTCGACGAGCAAGGTTACATGGAAGGCGGCGCCGCCACCGGTCTGCGCGCGGCGCACGAGGTGCTGCGCGCAGTCGGGAAGCCGGCAGCGAACTAGCGCTAGTTATGCAGCAGCACGCGATTCGCGATGAACGTTCCGCGGCTGTAGTAGCCGACGACGGCGACATGCTGCGTCGCCGTCGGGGTCGCACCGGTCGGCAGGATGATCGTGCCGTTCTTGAGGTCGATCTGCTGGACGACGCCGTCGCGGCGCGCGACCCGCAAGCGATATGGCGCGAAGCTCGCGACCGTGCCGAGAATAACGTGATGGCGATCGAAGCGGCCGTGATCCCAGCCGGGCTGCCACGTGCGGTAAGCCGGCACGCTGTGGCCGCTAACGAGGATGACTTCTTGCGCGGACGCGGGCAGCACAGCCGAGCCAAGCGCGATAAGAACCGCAAGGAAACCTAGGCGAATCTTCATGTCAATGAACACTCCATGAGCGAATGATGAGCGGCGATGATGCCGGTAAGCCCAATTCGGTGGGCTCAGTCAAAACAACGGCCGCGTCGGGCCCGAAGTTGCTCTCTAACGCGAGATTCATTTTCTCCACTGAATCGACTTCGTCGATCCTTCGCGTTTGCGGCTGCGCCGCAAGCAGCAGATCAAACGACTGCTGCAGCGATCGACGAGGGCGACGAACTCAGTTGGGTTCTTGAACGGCCGTGCATCGAGCACGACCCTTTCGGGCTCGGCGTACTGGATTGCGCCCGCGCACTTATCTCGGAGGAAGCTCAACCCAGCACGGATGAGATCGGCGCGTGCTCGAAGGGCGTGCCGCCGGAAGCGGGCCACATGTTTTCGGCAGGTGTCCCTCACAGGCGGATCGGGAGACGACGAATGTGCGTTCCCGTAGCGGCGAAAATGGCGTTGCAGACCGCCGGCGCGATCGACGGCACTGCGCATTCTCTCGCCCTGCTCGGATCCTCGAACTAGGCACGATGTGGATCTCGACATGCGGCAGTTCCGCAATCCTCAGCCGTGTGCGACGTGCGCGCAAAAGCTAAAGCGAACGCTCCGCCGCAATCTCTAACGGTAACGGCGTCCGCCTCGCGACTCGAGCGCGCCAGACGGCAAGCGGGATGCCGGCCGCGGCGGCGGCGACGATAAAGAGGCGCGTGCTCGAATCGTCCTGCACGAACGAGAACGCGAGAATGAACGTCAATGCGAGCGTACCCAACGCCGGCAGCACGACCGCCGTCAGACGCCGTTGCGGTTCGCGCGCGAAGATGCGTACGGCGGCCGCCGCGCTGAACATGAACAGGAGCCCCAAAAAGACCGACGTGCCGCTCAAAATAAAAGCGAACGCCGCGCGGATCGTCGGTGACAAGCCGCTCGCGAGCGAGAACAGCATGCCCGCGCCCGTCATGAGCACGATCGCGCACGTCGGCTGGTCGCGGGCG
>PLAE01000048.1 GCA_003134035.1 Candidatus Velthaea versatilis | reverse complement strand
GCAACGACGACGCGATCCGCGCGGTACGGCTGATGGTCGGAAAAATCGCCGACGCCATCATCGAAGGCCGCACCGAAACCGAGTCGGCCTACGATGCGCAAGATTACGACGAGCAGTACGCGGAGTCGGGCGCCGGGGCGGCGCAAGCCGAGCCGGTCGTCGCCTAACCCTCGCTGACAGAAGGATCCAGCACCACCGTGAGTTCCGCGATGAGCCATAAACCCAGCGCCGGCGACGTCAAGCGTCTGCGCGAAGCGACCGGCGCCGGCATGATCGACTGCCGCAATGCGCTCGTGCATGCCGACGGCGACTTCGAACGTGCCAAAACGCACCTGCTCGAACAAGGTCAGGCCAAGGCCGAGAAGAAGGCCGAGCGCGCCGCGCACGAAGGCATCGTCGGATCGTACATCCATGCCGGCGGCAAAATCGGCGTGCTCGTCGAGATCAACTGCGAGACCGACTTCGTCGCGCGCAACGAAAAATTCCAAGGTCTCGTGCGCGACGTCGCGATGCACGTCGCGGCGATGTCGCCCAAGTACCTCGATCGCGACTCCGTGCCGCCCAGCGTCATCGAGGACGTGAAAAAGACGTTGGCCGAACAAGTGCCGCCCGGCAAGCCGCCCAACATCGTCGAGAACATCATCAACGGCAAGCTCAACAAATGGTACGAAGACCAAACCCTCGCGGACCAGCACTTCGTCAAGGACGACAGCATGACGGTGGCCGAACTCGTGGCCGGTGTGTCAGCGGTGCTGGGTGAGCGGATCGCCGTGCGGCGCTTCGTGAAATTCGCGCTGGGCGAGGGTTAAGCCGAGCGTCGACCAACAACGACCTCATGCCCGAACCGCGCTACCGCCGGATTCTGCTCAAACTCTCGGGCGAGGCATTCGCCGGGGCAGGCGGCCAAGTCGACGTCGACACGACGTCGCTGATGGCGGGGCAGATCGCGCAAATCCACGCCGACGGCGTTTCGATCGGCGTGGTCGTGGGCGGCGGCAATATCTGGCGCGGCAAGCCCCACGAGGCCGCCGGCATGGAACGCGCGACCGCCGACTATATGGGGATGCTCGCGACGGTCATCAACGCGCTCGCACTGCAGGACTCACTCGAGCGCATCGGGGTGCCTTCGCGCGTGCAGACCGCGATCGAGATGCATCAAATCGCCGAGCCGTACATCCGGCGGCGGGCGATGCGGCACCTCGAAAAGGGTCGGATCGTCATCTTCGGGGCGGGAACCGGCAACCCGTACTTCACGACCGATACCACCGCCGCGCTGCGGGCGGTCGAGATGAACGCGCAGGCGATCCTCAAAGCCACCAAAGTCGACGGCGTCTACTCGGCCGATCCGCACAAGGATCCTACCGCGACCCGCTTCGCCCAAGTCGATTATCTGCGCGCCCTGCAGCTCGGTCTCGAAGTCATGGATCGCACGGCGCTCACGTTGTGCATGGACAACGGCATCCCGATCATCGTCTTCGACATGAACGTTTCGGGCAACATCCGGCGCGTCGTCATGGGCGACGACATCGGCACCCTCGTCGGGATGTCGCGCACGGCTTAAGCCTGGCGGTCGGGCTTTGGCGCAAGCCGCAGGTCCGGGGACGAAGTGAGGCTCCTCGGAGGCGCGGGGCCCAGCGATGTTTTCGGGGCAATATCCCGAAAGCAGAACGGAACGCAAGGACCGTGCGGCGCGCGGTTCTTTTCGACGGAGACCGAACATGGCTGAGATACAAACGCTTGAGGGCGTCTACAAAGACACGGACTCACGGATGACCAAGGCGATCGAGTCGACGCGCGGCGAATTCGCGTCGATTCGGACCGGGCGGGCGGCGCCCTCGCTGCTGGACCGGCTGCACGTCGAAGCCTACGGCGCGTCCGTGCCGCTCAAGCAGGTTGCCAGCGTGTCCTCGCCCGACGGACGTTCACTGCAGGTTTCCGCGTTCGACAAGAGCGTCGTCGGCGCGATCCGCAAAGCGATCGAGACCAGCGATTTGGGCCTCAACCCCAATGTCGACGGACAGAATATTCGGTTGTCGATCCCGCCGCTGACCGAAGACCGCCGCAAGGCGCTCGTCAAGGTCGTGAAAGGGAAAGGTGAAGACGGCAAGGTCGCGATCCGTAATATTCGGCACAAGGCGACCGATGAAATCAAAGGGTTGCAAAAGGCCGGGACGATCACCGAAGACGAGGTCAAGCGCGCCGCCGACCACGTGCAGAAATTAACCGATCGTCACATCAAGCAGATCGACGAACTCGTGACCTATAAAGAAAAAGAGATCATGGAGGTGTGATGCACGAAACGTTGACGATGCTGCCCGAAGTCCAGGCGCGCCGGCTGTTGGCGGGGACGCCGCTCACGCTGGAGATCTTACGTCCGCCGTATCCGGCGCTGGGCGTCGGCATGCTGCGCGTTTTACGCGTCCGCGAGTTACCCGGTGGGCCGCTCGAAGTCATGGCCGGCTACGATAACTACGAGCCGGTTTCTTCAATCCCACGCACCGCTGGGCAACCTCCCAGAACCGCATAAGCGTGGCCGAGATGACCGATCTCCCCCCGGGTGTGAGCTTTGATCCGACGCGGATGCCGCGGCACATCGCGCTCATCATGGACGGTAACCGGCGCTGGGCCAAAGAGCATCGTCTGCCGTTCATCGAGGGTCACCGGCGTGGGATCGTGGCGTTACGGGCGATCACGCGCGCAGCCAGCGACTGGGGCATCCCGCTGCTCACCGTGTTCGGCTTCTCGACCGAAAATTGGAAGCGCGACTCGACCGAGATCTCGCTGCTGCTCGACCTGTGCGTGTACTTCGCCGAGAACGAACTGTCCGAACTGCATCGCAACAACGTGCGGGTGCACGTCATCGGCCGCTACGACCTCCTGCCGCAGGCGTCGCGCGAGGCGCTCGACCGGCTGCAGGCGCGGACCGCCGCCAACACGGGCCTCGTGCTCAATCTCGCCGTCAACTACAGCGCGCGGACCGAGATGCGCGACGCCGTGCGCGCCCTGGCCCGCGAGGTCCGCGCGGGAACGCTCGCGCCCGACGCGATTACCGAAGAGCGGTTGGCCTCGTACCTGTATACCTCACGCATGCCCGACCCCGAGATCCTCATCCGGCCGGGCGGCGAATCCCGGCTCTCGAACTTTCTGCTGTATCAAGCGGCCTACACCGAGCTGATCATGACCGACCGCTACTGGCCCGATTTCGGCCGCGTGCACTTCGCCGCGGCGATCGCCGAATACCAGCGGCGCCGATCGATTGCCGAATCCGCATGACGGCGGCGTCCGTCAGAGCCGCCGGTACCCCCGCGGCGACGCCGGCGCGGCCGCTAAGCGCGCGGCGAATCGCGGTTGGGCTGGGGTTGGCTGCCGTGGGCCTGGGGCTGGTAGCCTGGCCGCCGGGCTTCGCGCTGCTCGTCGAGACGATCGCGATCGGGGCGCTGTGGGAATTGGGCAAGCTCGCCGAACGCAAAGGCGTCGCGATCGAATTCACCGTCGCCGCCGTCGCCTCGACGGCCTTCCTCGGCCTCACGTACTTCGGGGCGATCAAGCGCTTCGAGAGCGACCTTTTGTCGCTCACAATCGTCGCCGCAATGGTCAGCGCGACGTTTTTGCGCCGCGGTCAGCAGCTCATGCGCTCGGCCTTCACGCTGCTGGGCGTGCTCTACATCGGCAAGCTCCTGTCGTATTTCATCGCGATCCGGGCCTTGCCGGGGATCGGCGTCGTCGCGACCGTGATGGTTATCTTCATCATCGCGCTCACCGACATCGGCGCGATGGCGATCGGCACCCGCTTCGGGCGCACGCCGCTGACGTCGCTTTCACCGCGCAAAACCGTCGAGGGCGCCGTCGGCGGACTGTTGGTCGCGACGCTCGCGGCCGTCGGCTTCGCGCTGTATCTGCACTGGGGTTGGGTCGAAGGGACGATCGTCGGCGTGCTGACGTCGTTTGCAGCACAGGCCGGCGACGTCGTCGAATCGGCGCTCAAGCGTGATGCGAAGGTGAAGGACGCCGGCACGGCGATTGGCGGGCACGGCGGCGTGCTCGACCGGTTCGACTCCTATCTCTTCGGCGGAATCACGTTCTACTTCGCCCTTGTGCTGATCGGAAAGATACCGCTTGTCTAACACATCCGTGCGCGCATCGCCCGAGCCGGCCCGGGGGGTGCGCCGCCGTAAACGCGTGGCGATCCTGGGTTCAACGGGCAGCATCGGGACCCAGGCGCTCGACGTGATCGCGCGCAACCCCGAGCGTTTCGAGGTCGTGGGCCTCGCGGGTGGCCGCAACGCCGCGCTGCTGCGTGAGCAGGCGGCCCGTTTCGGACCGCGCATCGCGACGCTGGCGGAGACCGACGGCGCCGCGGGTCTGCTGCGGGTCGCCGTCGAGAGCGCGCCGGATATCGTGCTCGCGGCGACCGACGGCGCGGTGGCGTTCGATGCGGTCTTCGCGGCGGTCGACTCCGGCATCGACATCGCAATCGCCAACAAAGAACTCGTCGTCGCCGCGGGCGAACTGCTCTTCGCCCACGCCGCGGCCAGCGGCGCCAAGCTGCTGCCGGTCGACAGCGAGCACAGCGCGATCTTCCAGTGCCTCGTCGGCGAGCCGCGCGACGGCATCGCCTCGATCGTGCTGACGGCTTCGGGCGGGCCGTTCTGGAACGCCACGGCCGAGGAGATCCGCAACGCGACCGTTGCCGATGCGCTGCGTCACCCGACCTGGCAAATGGGGACCAAAAACACGATCGATTCCGCTTCGCTCATGAACAAGGGGCTCGAAGTCATCGAGGCCAGCCGGTTCTTCGATTTGCCCGGCGAGCGCATTCACGTCTTGGTCCACCGCACGAGCGTGGCGCACGGACTGGCGATCTTTACCGACGGTAACGTGAAGGCGCAGCTCGCAGCGCCCGATATGCGGCTGCCGATCGGTTACGCGCTGGCGTACCCCGACCGGCTGCCCGCCCCGGCCCCGGACGACGCGCTCGTCGCCGTTGGGGGCGAGCGTGGCGCCGAGGTCACCACGCTGCGTTTCGAGCGGCCGGATCTCGAACGCTTTCCGTGTCTGGGCTTGGCCTATGCCGCCTTGGCGCGCGGCGGAACCGCTCCCGCGGCCCTGTCGGCGGCCAACGAAATCGCGGTCGCCGCATTTGTGAATGGTGAGATTGCGTTCGGCGCGATCCCCGAATGCATCGCTGCGGCGACTGCCGCTGTCCCACAGTATGAACTCTCCCTCGACGCCGTGCACGAGGCCGACCGATCGGCCCGCGCCGCGGCCAGGGGCGCCGTCGCGGAACGCCGCGTAAAAATCCGAGGCATATGACGCATCAACTCGCTTTCGCTCTCCCGACGCTCGCCGGTTTGGGCAAGATCCTGGTCTTCCTGGTGATGATCTCGATCCTGATCGTGCTGCACGAGTACGGGCACTTCATCGTGGCCCGCCGCAATGGGGTGCGGGTGAACGATTTCGCCCTGGGGATGGGTCCGACGCTCTTGAAGTGGACCTCGCCCCGGAGCGGCACCAACTACCTGCTCAACCTCTTTCCGATCGGCGGCTACTGCGCGATGAAGGGCGAGGACGGCAAGACCAACGAGGCCGAACAGCAGCGGCAATTCCGCGAGGACGCCGACGCTCGGGCCGGCGCGCTGGCCGGGACGCCCGGCGTCTCAACCAGCGGAGTTGCACTGCTGCCCGAACGGACCAGCCTCACCGGCCGCAGCGGCGTCCCCGCTGCCCTCGTCCGCACCATACACGAAGACGACAACTTTCAGGCCAAGCGCCCGCTTCAGCGGCTGGCGATCGTGGTCGCCGGTCCGATCATGAACTTCATCGTCGCGATCGTACTGCTGGTCGTCTCGTATGCCGTGCTCGGCATCCCGTCGCCGACCACGATGGTAGGTGACGTTTCGCCGGGCAAACCGGCCGCGCTCGCGGGCCTGCGCGCCGGCGACCGGATCACCGCCGTCAACGGCACCGCGGTCAGCGACGGCAGTGTACTCGTGCACGACATCCAAACGTCGCTGGGCAAACCGCTGCATCTGACCTACCTGCGGGCGGGTGCCTCGCACGAGGTCACGCTGGTCCCCATTGCTGGACCGGACGGAGCCGGCCATACCGTCGGCATCATCGGCTTCCTCAAAGTGCTCGCACCGCAGCGGGTGCCGCTCACCACGGCCCTCGCGCGCAGCGGCCAGGATTTTGCCATGATCTGGACGAGCACGTTCGGCGCGCTGGGCGGTCTCTTCACCCACCCGGCGGCGACCGCCGGGCAACTGCACGGCGTCGTGGGCATGGCCAGCGTCTCGGGCGAAGTCCAAGATGCCGGCTGGGGCGCCTACCTCAGCTTCGCCGCGTTGATCTCGATCTCGCTGGGCATCTTCAACCTGCTGCCGATTCCCGCGCTCGATGGCGGCCGGGGGGTCTTCATCCTCGCCGAGATGCTGCGCGGCAAGCCGGTCGATCCGGAAAAAGAGGCCCTGGTCCACGTCGGCGGATTCGCCGTCCTCATCGTTTTGATGCTCGCGGTTTCCTACCACGATATCGCCAACATCGTCTCGGGCAAGGGAGCCTTTTAATTGAGCGGTCCGCGGCGTCATCTCGCCCCACCACATCGCCAGCATTGTCTCGGGTAAGGGAGCCTTTGAAGTGATCCGTCTGCGGCGTAAATCGAAGCCGGTTTTTCTCAAGAACAAGTCCGGCGAATCGGACGCCAAGGGGGTCTGGATCGGCGGCGATCACCCGGTCGCCGTCCAATCGATGACCACCACCGACACGGCCGATTACGACAAGACCCTCGAGCAAGTCTACGGCTTGGCGATGGCCGGCTGCGAGATCGTTCGGGTGACCTGCCAGGATTTCAAAGATGCCGCGGGGCTGCCGCACATCGTCAAGCGCAGCCCGGTTCCGATCGTGGCCGACATCCACTTCGACCACCGTATGGCGCTCGCGGCGATCGAAGCCGGCGTCGCCAAGCTGCGCCTGAACCCGGGCAACATCACCGATCCCAAGAAAACGCGCGAGGTCGTCGAGTTGGCGAAGCAGCGCGGCACGCCGATTCGCATCGGCGTCAACATGGGTTCGCTCGCGCACGATCTCGAGGAGCGTTTGGGCCACACGCCCGAAGCGATGGTCGAGTCGGCGCTGCGGCATGTCGAGATCCTCGAGGATCTCGGCCACACCGATATCGTCATCAGCCTCAAAGCACACGACGCGCCGACGACGGTGTACGCCTACCGGCTCATGGATAAGCGGCTGGCCGAGCGCAACACCCCGTATGGCCTGCACCTCGGCGTGACCGAGGCCGGCCTGCCGCGTGAAGGCACGATCAAGAGTTCAATCGGCCTTGGCATCCTGCTCTGGGAAGGCATCGGCGACACCCTGCGCGTTTCGCTGGCCGCCGACCCGGTTGAAGAAGTGCCGGTCGCCTGGGGTATTCTCAAGGCGCTGGGTCTGCGCGAAAAGGGATTTGACATCACGGCCTGCCCGTCGTGCGGCCGGGCCGAGATCCAAGTGGTCGATCTGGCGCGTTCGGTCGAGGCGATCGCCAAAGAGTACAGTGCGCCGGTGAAAGTAGCCGTGATGGGCTGCGTTGTCAATGGCCCGGGGGAATCAAAAATGGCCGATGTCGGCATCGCGGGGGGCAAGGGCAAGGGAGCAATCTACCGCAAAGGCTTACTCGTGGGAACGTATCCTGAAGACCGGCTCCTCGGTGCGCTGCGGCTCGAGATCGAAAAAGTCATCTCCGAGCAGTATCCGGAGTATCTGCACGAGATCAACCGTGAAGCAACTCCTGCCTAGTGGATGGGGCTTCGCCCAGTGCTTCGCGTTTGCGGCTGCTCCGCAAGCCGCCCGTCGTCGTGNNGCCGAAACGCGACGGACTGCGCGAAGCGCAGTCCTCTAGGGACGCAACTTCGTTGAATCCGTTGCGTTCGGGCTTCGCCCGAGCCGCGCTTCGGCACGTGTCGGGTATATCCCGACACATGCCTAGCACACGTCTTGTTCTGGTAACTGCGGGATTGGCGACGATCGCGTCGCTGAGTGTTGCCGTTTCGACTCCGGCCGAGATGAGCGTCGACGGGCAGCGGATCGTCGCCGACGTCGCGCCCGTGACGACGGTCGGTCATGCCTATTTGCCCATCCGGGCGATCTCCGAGGCGACCGGCGGCGTGACGACCTTCGACGAGAGCACGCAAAAAATCACCGTCCGCCGCGGCCCCAGCGTCCTGACCCTCAAGCTCGGCGATCGCATCGCCCTGCTCGACGGGAAACGGCTGACGCTGTCGCACGCGCCGTTCACCGTTCGCGGCCGCACGATGGTGCCCAGCGGCGTCATCGCCGACGCGTTCGGCTCGAGCGTTCGGTACGATGCGCGCCATGCGAAGGTCGATGTCCGCACGCCGGGCGTGATCGTCGCCCCGTTCCCCGACGACGCACCCTAAGCTGGCGCCAAGCGGCTTGCGGCGCAGCCGCAAACGCCAAGGAGTCGGCGCAGCCGAATCCAGTTTAGCTGCGGAAGATTTCGCCGTCGCGGTAGACCGGTACGACGCGGCTTACATCGAGCCGCGCGGCATCGAAGATGTCGTCGCGAAAGCCCAGCGCCGCTAGGGACTGTGCGTGTTCGCCGCTGGCGATCGCATCGGCGATGCGATCTTCACCGCTGCGGAAGGTTACCGCCGCGGCCAGCGCCGCGTCGCTGAACGCGATGTTCGGAAAACGTTCGGTGCACGCGCTTGCGATGCCGCCGGCGCAGAAGAAGTCTTCGAATGAAAATTCACCGTCTTGACCCGCGCACACCAGCAGCGCTTCCTTCGCATCGATCGTCCCGAGCGAACTCACGATCGCATCGCGGTTGTTGAGTGAACCGCACAGGACGGCGACGGCGCCGGCGTGTCCGACACGCTGCAGGGCGCGTGTTCCGTTGGTCGTGGTGAAGGCGACGGTTTTTCCGCCGACGACCGCACTCGTGTAGGATGCCGGCGAATTATCGAGGTCGAAGCCGCTGATCTTGCGCGATTCACGTTCGCCGCCGAGCAGCACCCGATCTCGTCCGACACGATTGCGCACCGAGATTGCATCTTCGGGTTCGAGGCAGGGAATCACCGACTGCGCGCCGTTCTCGAGTGCGCGCGCGATGGTCGTGGTGGCGCGCAAGACGTCGATAACGATGACGACGAAGCCGCGCAATCCGATCGCGACCGCGGACGGAGTAACCGCAACGTTGACCCGTGCAATCATAGCCGGGCCGTGAAATCGGGCAACGTTTGCAGCATACCCGGCCTATCATACGACTTCCAACCGCCCGGCGCCTCGGGAATTCGTCAATGCCGTCGTCGGCGGTAACCGGCATCAGCGACCACCTAGGAGCGTGTCGGGTTTACCCGACATGCGACGACGGCGGCTCGGGCGCAGCCCGAACGCGAAGGATCGACGAAGTCGATCCACTGGTCACACCGGCGCGCGTGACGAGCATCGAGCGAACCGCGGCGTGGATTCGCGCGACGGGCTCGCGCCGGTAGTCCCACATCGCGCCCGGCTCGGGCTGGGGGACGATCATCGATGCATTCGCTTCGAAGACGATCACGTCGCCGTTCGCGGCAAGCGCGAAGTCGATTCCGCCGACGTCGAGGTCGAGCACGTCGCGCACGCGTTCGAGCGCTGCGATCGCGCGGCCGCCGAGCGTGGCGTGCATGTCGGTGAGGAACGCGCCGTCGCGGGCGCGATGTTCGGCAGATTGCGCCATGTCGGCGCGCATATAATGAACTTTCCAGCGCGCGCTGATCGCGAGGTGCAGCGGATACAGTTTTCCGTCGACGATGATGACGCGATATTTGTGCGCATCACCGTGCGCGTCGCACACGTCGATGTATTCGATGACGAACAGCTCGTCGCCGGGCAGCGCGGCGACCGCTGCGGCCAGGTCGCCGGCAGACGCGACGTAGCTGAAATGATCGCCGGTATGATGGCCAGGCGTGCGGATCAGCAGCGGAAAGCGGAATCCGTGTTCGTCGAGCAGTTCGCCGCCCCGCGGACCGCACAGCAGGCCGCGCGCGAAACACGCGATGCGCGGCGTGACGACGCCGGTGAGCTCGCGCAGGCGCCGTGCGTTCGTGGCCCGGCCGGTGGCGGCGACCGCGGCCGGCCGGTTGATGACCGGCGCGAGCGTGCGAGTGGTGATCGCCGCGGCCGTCGCGAGTTCGGCCGGGCATAAGTCGGCTTCGCCGATCGCGTTGAAGACGAGATCGTGCGGCGGCAGTGGGATCGCGGGATCGTCGTAGTCCACCACGAGCGATGCCACGGCGAAAACCCGATCGTCGAAATAGGCGTCGGTCGCGACGTTGCCGAAGGCGGCGCTGCCCAACACGAGCAGCCGCAGCGGCGGCCCGCTGCCGCGGTACCGCCGCAGCGTGATCGGCCGATAGCGCAGTCCGAGCGCACGATGGTCCTCGGCCGCGGCGTTGTCGCCGGCCCGGACGAGCAGCTCGGCCAGCCCGTGGTGCGCGATCGCCAACGTCGAATCGAGCGTGAGCGCGCGCTCGTACAGCGTGCGCGCAGCGGCGAACTCTTCGTCGAGCACCGCAACGTAGGCGAGGTTCGCGTGCGCTGCGGCCGATTCGGGTCCGAATCGGACGGCTCCCTGCAGCAGCGTCCGCGCCGCTTCGCGGTTGCCGGCACTCAGGAAGAGCAGTCCTAGCGCGTTGAGCGCGGCGACGTTCTCGGGATCGCGCGCGAGCACGTCGACATAGGCTTGCACCGCTTCGTCGAGCCGCCCGAGCAGTTCGAGAAACTGCGCCCGGTCGATCGCCGGCCCCGTGGCGCCCGGATCGAGACGCAGCCGGCGATCCAGTTCGGCAATCGCCGACTCGATTCGGTCGGACGAAACCATGTCCATCGAGGGCCCATTCGTTTCGTGCCGGCCAAACAATGGCGCAAACGGTAAAGAATCGGCCGCGTGCCGATGAGACGCGCTGAAACGCGGTGCGCCGCTCATGCGTAGAAGATGGCATGTACGCCTTGCACCTCTCACGGTCGGCCATCTTCGCACTGCTGGCTGTGACTCTGCTCGCGATCCCCGCCGCCGCGGCTCTGCCGGCTGCACCGGCGGCCAAAAAGGTTCCGGTCACCGATGTGTATTTCGGTACGAAGATCGTCGATCCGTACCGCTGGATGGAGCAGCCGAACAACCCGGATCTGGCCGCGTATCTCAAAGCGCAAAGCGAACGGACGCGGGCGATCCTCGATGCGATTCCGGGCCGCGGCGCGCTGCTCGCGCGCTTGAACGCGCTGACCGAAACGATCACGTCGTCGAGCGCGGTCACGCGCCGCAAGGACGACGTCTTCTACGAGCGCATCGCGCCGGGCTCGAATCTCTCCAAACTATACGTGCGCGCCCGAAGCGCCCCCGAACGCGTGATCCTCGATCCGGCGACGCTCGCCGCGGACGGTCATCATTTCGCGATCGCCGGGTACACGCCGTCGGACGACGCGAAGCTCGTCGCGGTGCTGCTGACGCCCGACGGCAGCGAATCGGCGAGCATCACGCGCTTCTATGACGTCGCGACCGGCAGCGCACTGCCCGATACGCTGGCGAAGTCGCGCTTCGGCGTGACCGGCTGGCGGGGCGACGGCAAGGCGCTGTACTATCTGCGATTTCAAGATTTGGCGCCGGGTGCGCCGCCGACGGCGCTGTATCAGAACATCCGCACGTATCTGCACGTGCTCGGGACGCCGCAAAGCGCCGACCGGCCAGTGTTCGGCAGCGGCCTTTCGCCCACGGTTCCCATCGGCGAGAACGAGTTCGCCGCGGCCGGCGTCGACCCGGCATCGCCGTACGCGCTGGGGTTGATCATCAACGGCGTGCAGCGCGAACGCCGGCTCTACGTCGCGCCCAAGGCGCAGTTGGATAGCGGGAAAGCCGCCTGGGTCGAAGTCTTCGACTACGCCGACGACGTGACCGACGTGACGGTCCGCGGCAGCGACCTCTACCTCCTGAGCCATAAGAACGCGCCGCGCTTCGCGGTGCTCGAGACGAGCGCGGCGCACCCCGACGTCGCGCACGCCAAGGTGATCGTCGCGCCGTCGAACCGCGTGATCGACAGCACCGCCGCGGCGCAGGACGCGCTCTACGTGTTCGAGCGCGACAACGGCATCGCGCACGTCGTGAAGGTCGATTATCGAAGCGGCGCGATCGACGAAATACCGCTGCCGGTGCAAGGCACGCTGGGCGGTGCGACCGCCGATCCGCAATTTCCGGGCTTCATCGCGAAGCTCGAGGGCTGGACGGTTTCGCCGCAGTGGTTCGCCTACGACCCGGCGTCGAACGCTGTGGTGAATACCAATCTCGATCCGCCCTCGCCGGTCGATTACTCGGCCATCGCATCCGAAGAAGTCCAGGTCCGCGCGCGTGACGGCGTGATGATCCCGCTTTCGATCGTGCATCGCAAAGACGTCAAACTCGACGGCGCCAATCCGACGCTGCTCTACGCGTATGGGTCGTACGGTATTAGTTCGTCGCCGAGCTTTTCCGCGCCGCGCCTGGCGTGGTTCGAACACGGCGGCGTGTTCGCGGTGGCGCACGTGCGCGGCGGCGGCGAAAACGGTGAAGAGTGGCACGCGGCCGGAAAAGACGCCAACAAGATCAACACCGTCAACGATTTCATCGATTGCGCCCAGTGGCTGATCGACCAGAGATATACCTCGCCGGCCAAACTCGGCGGACGCGGCGGCAGCGCGGGCGGAATTACGATGGGCGGTGCGATCGCTCGCGCGCCGCAACTGTTCGCTGCGATCCTCGACGAGATTCCGGTCTCCGATCAACTGCGGATCGAGTTCAGCGCGAACGGACCGCCCAACATTCCGGAGTTCGGATCGGTGCAAACGCAGGCCGGGTTCCAAAATCTCTACGCGACGAGCCCGGTGCAACACGTCGTGCCGGGCGGCAAGTATCCCGCCGTGATGGTGACCACCGGCGCGAACGATCCGCGCGTCGATCCGTGGCAGGCCGCCAAGATGGCAGCGACGCTTCAAGCCGATACGACGAGCGGCCGCCCGATTTTGCTGCGCGTCGACTATGCCGGCGGACACGGGCTCATCGGCGCGACCAAGTCGCAGGGCGCCGAACTGGGCGCCGACGAGTACAGTTTTCTGCTCTGGAACATGGGCGTCGCGGGCTTCGCGCCGAGCCGCTGAGATGCGATGCGATGCGATGCGCTTAGGTGATCGGCGACGTTCCAGCCGGCAGCGTTTGGCTCATGAACGCGGCGACCGCGCGCAAATCGTCGGCGCGCGTTTCGGTCGTGCGCCAGACCAAACCGATGCGCCGGCCAGCGTCCGCATCGGCCAGCTCGCGGAAGCGGATGAGGCCGCCCATGTCGGCATGGTCTTGCGCGGCGAGCAGCGGAAAAACCGAATACCCTTCGCCCGCGGCGATCATGTGGCGCAGCATTTCCAGACTGCTGGCGACGCGCGTGTGCGCCTCGAGGCGGCGCACCTTGCATAGGTCGATCGCCTGATCGCGCAAGCAGTGCCCCTCCTCCATGAGCAGTAAATTACCGCGGGTGAGGTCGCGCAGGCCTACGCCCCTGCGCGACGCGAGCGGATGGTCGAGCGGACATGCCAAGCAGAACGGTTCGAAGAACAGCGGCTCGACCGTCAGCCCCTCGGCGTTGATCGGGAGCGCAAGCAGCACAGCGTCGAGTTCGCTGCGGCGCAGACGCGCGAGCAATTCGGCGGTTCGGCCTTCGGTGAGGTGCAGGCCCAAGCGCGGAAAGCGCGCGCGGCCTTTGTGCAGCAGGGTGGGTAAGTAGTACGGTCCGAGCGTCGCGATCACGCCCAAGCGCAATTCGCCCGTTAACGGCTCGGCGCTGCGCTGCGCGTTCTCCAACAAACGATTCGCGTCGGCGAGCAGCAGTTCGGCTTGAGCGATGATGACCAGACCTCGCGCCGTCGGTTCGACATGGCGTTTCGTGCGCTCGAAGAGCGTGACGCCCAAAACGCCTTCGAGTTTGCGCACTTGCTCGCTCAGCGCTGCTTGGCTGACGCCGCAGCGTTCGGCGGCGCGGCCGAAATGGCGCTCGTGCGCAACGGCCACGGCGTACTCGAGATCGCGCAGCGAGAGGCTTGATACGGTCGTCGTCCTCATACCCGGTCCAGTAATAGGTTTTGCCTTATAGAATCGTTGGTTAAATCGATTTCCCTTGTTAGGTGGAATCTGCTACGCTGACCGCATCATCACCTTGACTGTCGAGGAGTTTGGATCGACCGACGAAATCCAGCGTCCGACGCGCGGGCGTTCGCGCGTTCGCCGAGCATGTCGGTCTCGTAAGGTGAGCCGGCGAGCGGGAAAGCCCCGATTCCGGACGCGATCTCATCGCAACGAGGAACCGCTCGAAGTCGACTCATCACCCGCGCGCGTCCGGTTCCGTGGGGCCGCACGACGAACCGAGAAGACGCGTTCACGCACGCAGATACACCGAAGCGGCATCATCGGCCAGCCGCAAGTACAGCAGCAAAAGATGATCGGAAGGATTGACGAGATGAGTATCGCCGAAGAGAACACGGGAATCGAAAGCACCGCAACCTGCCCGGTGAGCGGACTGGAGGCAAAGCGCACGATCGTTGGTGCGAAGTCAAATTTGGATTGGTGGCCCAATGCGCTCAATCTCAAGGTTCTGCACCAGAACTCGCCACTCGCCGATCCGACGGGCGAGGGGTTTAATTACGCCGCGGAGTTCAACACGCTCGATCTTGAGGCCGTACGGCAGGACCTCTTCGCATTGATGACCACCTCGCAGGACTGGTGGCCGGCCGACTACGGTCACTACGGGCCGCTGTTCATTCGTATGGCGTGGCATAGTGCGGGCACGTATCGGATCGGCGACGGTCGCGGCGGCGGCGGCTCGGGTGCGCAACGCTTCGCGCCGCTTAATAGTTGGCCCGACAACGTCAACCTCGACAAGGCGCGACTTTTATTGTGGCCGATCAAGCAGAAGTACGGCCAGAAAATCTCGTGGGGCGATCTGATGATCTTGGCCGGCAACGTCGCCCTCGAGTCGATGGGGCTCAAGACGTATGGTTTCGCCGGCGGTCGCGAGGACATCTGGGAGCCCGACGAATCCATCTATTGGGGACCGGAAGACACCTGGCTGGGCGACATGCGCTACAGCGGTGACCGCGATCTCGAGAACCCGCTGGGCGCCGTTCAGATGGGTCTGATCTACGTAAACCCGGAGGGTCCCAACGGCAAGCCCGATCCGAGTGCCTCGGTCAGAGACATTCGCGAGACCTTCGCTCGCATGGCTATGAACGACGTCGAGACCGTGGCCCTCATCGCCGGCGGGCACACGTTCGGCAAAGCGCACGGCGCCGCCAATCCCGATCAGTATGTCGGTCCCGCGCCCGAGGGCGCGCCGCTCGAAGAGCGCGGTCTGGGCTGGAAGAACAGCTTCGGCAGCGGCAACGCGGATGCGACGATCACCAGCGGCCTCGAAGGCGCGTGGACCAGCCATCCGGTGAAATGGGACAACGAGTATTTCGACAACCTGCTCGGCTACGAGTGGGAACTGACGAAGAGCCCCGCCGGCGGCAACCAATGGGCGCCGAAGCCCAATGGAAAGCCGGTCCCGACCGTGCCCGACGCGCACGACCCGGCAAAGAAGCATGCCACGATCATGTTCACGACGGACCTGGCGCTAACCAAGGATCCGGAGTATTTGCGGATCTCCAAACATTTCCACGAGCATCCCGATGAGTTCGCCGACGCATTCGCCAAAGCGTGGTACAAACTGACGCATCGCGACATGGGGCCGATCTCGCGTTATCTCGGACCGTTGGTTCCGGCGGAACCGCTGATCTGGCAAGATCCGGTTCCGCCCGTCACGCATAAATTGATCGGCGAACAAGATATCGCCGCGCTCAAAGAACGTCTTCTCGCCGCCGGCTTGACGGTCTCGCAATTGGTGAAGACCGCCTGGGCCTCGGCGTCTTCGTTCCGCGGCACCGATAAGCGCGGTGGTGCCAACGGCGCGCGCATTCGTCTGTCACCCCAAAAAGACTGGGCCGTGAATGAGCCGGCGGAGTTGGCGAAGGTGCTGACGGTGCTCGAGAAAGTGCAAACCGATTTCAACGCCTCGAAATCCGACGGCACGCAGGTCTCGCTTGCCGATGTGATCGTGCTGGGCGGGTCCGCCGCTATCGAAGCGGCGGCGAAGAAGGCCGGACACTCGGTGCAGGTTCCGTTCGCGCCGGGGCGCACGGACGCGTCGCAAGACCAGACGGACGTGGCCTCATTCGCGGTGCTCGAACCGACCGCCGACGGCTTCCGCAGTTACGTCGGACCCGGCCAGCGACGCTCGGCCGAAGAGCTGCTGGTCGACCGCGCCCACCTGCTCAATCTCACCGCGCCGGAGCTGACGGTGCTCATCGGCGGCCTGCGGGTCCTCGGTGCGAACGTCGGCCAATCCGAACTCGGCGTCTTTACCAAGAACAAGGGTGCCTTGACGAACGATTTCTTCGTGAACGTGCTCGATTTGTCGACGCGCTGGTTGCCGTCGGGGACCGGCAACACGTACGAAGGACGCGACCGCCGCACGGGAGATCTCAAATGGACCGGCACCGCCGTCGATCTCGTCTTCGCGTCCAACTCCCAACTCCGCGCGCTGTCCGAAGCGTATGCGACCGACGATGCGAAGCAGGCGTTCGTCAACGATTTCATCGCGGCATGGACGAAGGTGATGAACGCCGACCGCTTCGATCTCGCGCGCAAAGAACTGACCGCGGTGTAAGGGGCATCACCTCGGTCCGTGCAAATGAGGGAAGGCGTCACGTCTTCCCTTCTTTGCTTTTTTGGTGCTGTGCTTTTTTGGCGTTAGGCCTTCGGCGTTTCGCGATCGAGCAGCCGGCGCAGACTCTCGAAATACTGCACGCTGGCTTGGGGCATCGCGTTGAACCAGAGTTTGAGCACGCCCTCGGGCGAAAACGACGACGCCGCTTCGAGCAGTTGCGCCTCGATGCGCGCCAGCACGGCGGCTTGCATCGGCCGCAGATCCGGCAAGCCGAAGAATTCGCGCGCTTCGTTGGGGGTGCAATCGATTTCCAGGTTGATCTTCATGATGCGAACACGCTCCGAGCAGCGCTGGCGGCGGACGCTTCATGACTTCGCCGTAGCGGGCGTCACACCGGTTGGTTCGCCCGGCTTCCGCGGCCAGAATCGATTGCGACTTCGGTCTCGATCTCGGCTTCCTGATGACTCGCTTAGCGAGCCATCACTTCGACGAAGAGCGATCGAGCTTCGGCGGTGCTTTCGCGGAATGGCATGTGCGAAATATCGCCCCGCTGCATTGACCCAACGGAATGCGATCTGGTCCGGCAACCAGCACTTCACCTTCGAGGGCGTCGACTTCGTTGTCAACGAAATTCCCGCCCTCGCCGGCTAAGCCGGCTGTAACGACGTGGAGGCGCTTTCGGGAAGCGCCAAAATTAGGTTACATTAGATAGCCAGCGTCGTACGTCGATAGACTTCGTCCAGAGTCATTTCCAAGGCAGCGCCAGGAAAGACAAGCACGCCACTATCAATGGTCGATATAGGCGGTTGCCAGACCCCGTCTGCATCCCGGCAATACGATTCTGCCCCGCGTTCGTCGGTCTCGATCACCACAAGCTGCGCAATACTCGACGTGTTCCAGTATTCGAGAAGTTTTGCGTCCCACGCTTTGCCCGAATTGGACGGAGAACGGACCTCGACAACGATGCGTGGATGCTTCAAGTACCGGCCCCGGCCTGCATCTTCTTTCGAGCACGTCACGACGACGTCCGCGCGCAGACCGCTTTCGCCCGTCTTAGAAACGGTCTCGATGATGATGTCGGTACCGTACGCGTAGCATGGTGACGGCAGCACGCGATTGAGTGCTTCTCGGACATTATCGGAAATGTGGTTGTGGTCGAAGCTCGTCGAGGCGAATGGAATGATTCTGCCATGCAACAGCTCGTGCCGCTGGGTCTGTCGCTGCTCCCAGTCCAGAAAGTCTTGGAGGCTGACGGATGCGATCGGGTTTTGCACGAACTCCGAATTCGCTGTCCCGGCGATCGGCCCCGGTAGGGGGGATTCGAATCCGGCTGCCCGATAGCGCACTGGCAGCGGATTCTGCGCTGTTCGACGTCGAGCGAGCACGGAGTCACCCGAACAGTATTACGCTGCAAAGGGGCCGGCGACCCTCGGCCGGCTTTCAGTTCGCGTCGCTGAAGATGCGGCTTTTTCGGATGTCTTCACCTTCGATGGTCATGAGGTCGTCGCGCGTCAGCACGCCGCCGCGCGCGAAGAGGCGGTTCGCTTGGCGCAGCCGGGCCCGGCCGATCGCGTTGCGCACGCTGCGCGCGTTGGCGAAATAGGGCTGCTCCATGCGCAGCTTGAGATACTCCTCGAACGCCGCATGGGCTTCGCCGGTGAGAACGTAATTGAGCTTGCCGACCATCAGATCGGCGATCTGCATGAGCTCGTCGGGTGAATAGTCGGGAAAGTCGATGTGATTGCCGACACGCGACTTGAGCCCCGGATTGCTGGAGAAGAAGTCGTCCATGCGGTCTTTGTAACCGGCGAAAATCACGACGAGGTCGTCGCGATTGTTTTCCATCGACTGCAGCAAGATCTCAATCGCCTCGCCGCCGTAGTCCCGCTCGTTTTCGGCCTTGTAGAGGTAGTAGGCTTCATCGATGAACAGCACGCCGCCCA
>PLAE01000069.1 GCA_003134035.1 Candidatus Velthaea versatilis | reverse complement strand
ACGCGCTTGCCTGCCTCGCGGGCCACGGCAAACGCCTCGGGCAGGATGTCGTCGAGCGTCTCACCTTGGGTGAGACGGGCGCGGAATTCGACGGTCTTGCCCGCCAGCGCCTCATCGGAGAGCGGGGCGATTTGCGGTTCGAGCGCGTTGACCCGTTCGACCGTACGCCGAATCCGCGCGATCTCTCGCTCGTTACCGTCGAAAAGGGACTTGAGAAAAGCCATACTGTACGGTAACCCTTCGGCGCCGGGGAGGGTTCCCCGTCAAATACGGATTCTCTGATACGGCGCTGGTCGCCGCCCATGTCACCCCGAGCATCGTCGAGGGGCAGCCGCCAAGCGCGGCGATTGTGGCGGTCCCTCGACTGCGCTCGGGATGACACCGATCAGGACCGTCGCTTCAGGACCGCCGCAGCCTGCTAGGAGGCGGCGACCCCTTGGACGAGCGCCGGCTGGGCGGCGGGCTCCCGGTCCTCGCTCATACCCGCGGCGGGCGCGAGCGGTAGCATGATCTCGAAGGTACTTCCTTCGTTCTCCACCGAGCGGACGGCGATCCGGCCGCCGTGGACCTCGACGATCTTGCGCGAAATGTAGAGGCCGACGCCGGTGCCGGCGATCCCGATCGGCGTCCCGTCCGAGCCGCGCCCGAACCGCACGAACACGCGCTCGAGGTCGGCGGGCGGGATGCCGATGCCGCTGTCGATCACGCGAACGAGCGCTTCCGTTCCGCGTACCTCGACCTCGACGCGCACGGTGTTCTGCGAGTACTTGAGGGCGTTCCCGATCACGTTGTCGAGCACGTGACGCAGGCGCGTACGATCGATGAACACGATCGTGTCGTCTTCCTCGGGATACACGTACTCGATCCGGTCCTCGCCGGGATCGTGCGCGTGAACGCTCTCGCCGACGAAGCCGTTGAGATCGCAGATGTCACGCTGCAGCGAGAAGCCAGCGGCCTGCGTGCGCGCGAGGACCAGCGCGTCTTCGGCCAGTTTCGCGAGGCGCTTCGACTGCGCGTAAATCGTCTCGATGCTGGCCTTGCGGTTGCCCATCTCCTCCTCCATGAGGAGTTCCGTGTACCCCTGGATGACGGTGAGCGGGCCCTTGAAATCGTGGGTGAACATCGCGAGCAAGTCGTCCTTGAACTCGTTGTTCTCCGAGAGCGCACGATAGAGCTCGACGTTGCGCAAGCCGAGCGCGACGAGCGTGCCGAGCGCTTCGAGCAGCCGCAACACGCTGCGATCGAACGGCCGCGCATCCGCACTGCCGCGTTGACAAATGAAAATGCCGGCGGGCGATGCGGCACCCGCGGAGCGGAGCGGAACGACCACCGTCGCAGCCCCGGCGACGGTGGTGATGATCGAATCGCCGCTCGCGATCGCGCGCTCGACCAGCGGATCCTCGAAGCCGATCGTCTCCGGCAGCGCATCGTCGCCGGCAAAACTCGCGCAGGCGACCCGCGCCAGGATCCCCTCCCGCGGCACGTACAAGCTTGCCGCGTGGGAATCCGAGAGATCGAGTGCGTAGCGCGTCATCGCCTCGGCGAGCGCACCGAGTTCACTGTGCGCGAGCACCGTGCGCCCGGCCTCGGAGATCGCGGCGCTCTCGGCCGCGAACCGGCGTTCGGCCTCGAACGCGCGCGCGTTGGCGAGCGCCAGCGCTCCGTGCGCCGCGACGGTGCGCACGTAGGCCTCGCGGCCTTGGCTGTCGTCGATGTCGCGCGGCAGGCCCTCGAAGGCGAGCATTCCGTAGAGCCGGTGTTCCACGCGCAGCGGTAAGGCGAATCCGCCACGCGGGCCGACCACCTTCACCCAGGCGCCTTCGTCGCGCGCCGCGATCGTGATCAACTCGTGGTCGGCCATCGCGTTGATGACCGCCAGCGCCTGGGGCGCACGATCGCCGACGGTGGCCGTACACGCGCTGCGGTCGGAGACGACCCGGCAGAGCATATCGCTGCCGTCGATCGCCCAGCCGGAGCCGGTCAGCGCGAACTCGCGGGTGATGATCTCGAGCAGGGAGTGCAGGATGTCGACGACGCTGCGCGTGTCCTTGAGCGCGCGGACGTTGCGCTCGATATCTTCCGCCCGGCGCCGCGCCGAGCGTTCGCGCTCGTAGAGTCGCGAGTTCGCCAGCGCCAGGCTCACGTGCATCGCGATCGTCCGCATCAGCAGCAGATCGCGCTCGTCGAAGCGGTGCTCGCGATCGAACTGGATCGCGATGCCGGCGTCGACCCGGCCGTCGACGACGAAGGGCACGAGCAACATCGCACGCGAGCGGAAGGCCGCGAGCTGTTGCCGGTCGGCGTCGCTCGCGTCGCTGCCGACGCGCACCGCTTGACCGAGGCCGAGGCAGCGGTTCAACAGCGTGCCGGCGATCGGCAGGCGTTCGACCGGGACGGTAGCGGAGTCGGCCGGCTCGGCGATGCCGCGCGCCACGCTCGGATTGCGCTCGTCGCGCACGTAGATCACGCAGCGGTCGCTCGCGAAGGCGAGCCGCACGTCGCGCGCGACCGCCCGCAGAATCTCCTCGCGATCGAGCGACGCGCGGATGCTCTCGCCGACGCGCGCAATCACGGCGGCGCGTTCCGCGTCGCCTTCGGCGCGCCGCTGGCGGGCGCGTTCTACGCCTTCG
>PLAE01000104.1 GCA_003134035.1 Candidatus Velthaea versatilis | reverse complement strand
CGACCATGTTCTCGGTGACGAAGACCGGGATGTGCGCCTTGCCGTTGTGCACGCTGATCGTATGACCGACCATTTGGGGCACGATCGTCGAGGCGCGGCTCCACGTTTTGATGACCCGCTTCTCGCGCGTCGAATTCATCTTCTCGACTTTAGCGAGGAGATGCTCGGCGACGAACGGCCCTTTTTTGAGTGAGCGTCCCATTACTTCTTGTTCCGTTTCCGAACGATCATGGATGCCGTGCGCTTGTTGCGGCGCGTCTTTTTGCCCATCGTCATTTGACCCCAGGGCGTGGTCGGCGGCCGGCCCGAGGTCGAACGCGCCTCGCCGCCGCCGTGCGGATGGTCGACGGGGTTCATCGCGATCCCGCGCACCGACGGCCGGATGCCGCGATGGCGCTTGCGGCCGGCCTTGCCGACGACTTCATTCTCATGGTCGACGTTGCCGAGCTGGCCGATGGTCGCGCGGCAAACGATCAAAATCTTGCGCACTTCGCCCGAGGGCATGCGCACCTGGGCGTACTCGCCTTCTTTGGCCATGAGCTGCGCCGAGCCGCCAGCTGAACGGACGAGCTTGCCGCCCTCGCCGGGGCGCAGCTCGATGTTGTGCAGCACGGTGCCCAGCGGGATGTTCACGATCGGCAGGCAGTTGCCGGTCTTGATGTCGGCCTTGGGCCCGGACTCGACGACGTCGCCGATCTTCGCTCCGACCGGCGCGAGAATATAGCGCTTCTCGCCGTCGCGATAGTTGAGCAGCGCGATCCGCGCCGAACGGTTCGGATCGTACTCGATCGCCGCGATCTTGGCCGGAATCCCGTCCTTGGTCCGCTTGAAGTCGATGATCCGATACTGCTTGCGCCAGCCGCCGCCCTTATGGCGGACCGTGATGTGCCCGTTGTTATTGCGCCCGCTGTGCTTCTTCTTCACTTCGAGCAGCGCTTTTTCGGGCTTCTTGTCGGTCAGCTCCGAAAAGTCCATCGTCGTCATGAAACGACGCCCGGCACTCGTCGGCTTATACTTCTTCACAGGCATCAGCTATAAACCACCGTATTGAAACGAGCCAGCACCGCACGCTAATTTCGCGCGCATCGCTTTCGAGCGCAAGGCACGAGAAGCGAAGCGCACTCGAACAGCACCACGAACGACGAGAGCGTCAGCACCACACGCTGATTTCGTGCGCATCGCTTTCGAGCGCGAGGCGCGATGAGCGGAGCGTACTTCAGTGCGTGAGCGAAGAGGAACGAAGCGATCGGAAGCCAGGCGCATAAAATTACTGCTCAAAGTAATTTAGGCCGTTTAGTTCGATCTTTTGTCCGGCCGCCAGCGTCACGATCGCTTTTTTCCAGTCCGACTGCTTGCCGGACGTGCGTGTGCCGCGGCGGGCGAAGTTCTTGACCTTGCCGGGGACGTTGACCGTGTTGATCTTGGTCACCGTCACCTTGAAGATGTCTTGCACGGCGTGCTTGATTTGGGTCTTGGTCGCCGCCGGGTGCACCTCGAAGGAGTACTGCTGAACTTGGGTGCCGGCCATCGACTTCTCAGTGATCAGCGGCGCCAAGATGATATCGCGAGCATCCATTACTTCGACTCTCCGGTGAACTTCCCGACGATCGCCTCGTACGCGCCGAGCGTCAGCACGAGCCGGGTGAAGCCGACGACGTCTTTCACGTCGAGCGCGCCGTCGTGAGTGATCCCGACCTGCTGCAGGTTGCCGCCGGCACGGGCCAGATTCTGTCCGACGGTCGCAAGTTCGGACTGCGCGAACACGACGAGCGTGCTGGGACCGCTGCGCGCAGCCTTTGGCGAACCGAAAATCAGCGTCGCGAACGCTTTGGTTTTGACCAGCGAGAAGTTGGCCGCATCGAGCAGTGTCACGCCGCCGCCGGCGAACTTGTCGGTCAGCGCCGCGACGATCGCGGCACGACGCTCCTTTTTATTGAGCGAGGAGACGTAGCTGCGCGGCTGCGGGCCGAACACCACGCCGCCGTGGCGCCACTGCGGCGAACGGATCGAGCCCTGACGCGCGCGGCCGGTGCCCTTTTGGCGCCACGGCTTGCGGCCGCCGCCGCGGACTTCATCGCGCTTCTTGGTTTTGTGCGTGCCGGCGCGGGGATTGGCCAACTCGCGGTGCACGGCGCGGAAGATCAGGTTGCCTTTGCCGCCGTTGGCTTCGGCGTTGAACACGGCCGGCGTCGCTTCTTCGCGAACGACGTTGCCTTGAACGTCGATGACTTGAGCCACTACGCGCTCACCTTCGTTTTGACGGACAGGCTGACGGTGACAAGCCCATTTTTGGGCCCGGGAACCGGACCGCGAACCAGCAGCAGGTTGCGTTCGACGTCCGTCCGGACGATCTCCAGATTCTGATGCGTGATGCGGTCGACGCCGTAGTGACCGGGCCGGCGCGAGCCACGCGAGGTATGTCCGGCGTTGGTGTCGCCGTTCGAGCCCGGCTGCCGATGGATCATCTGTCCGTGGCTGGCGCTGCCGCCGCTGAAATTGTGGCGCTTGATGCCGCCCGAGAAGCCGTGACCTTTCGAGGTGCCGGCGACGTCGACGCGGTCGCCCGCGGCAAAGCTCTCAACGGTGATGACGGCGCCCTGCTCGATGCCCTCGATGCCGGCCCGGAATTCCCGCACGTCACGCTTGGGCTCGAGGCCTGCGCGTTTGAAGTGACCGGTGATGGCGCGCGTCACGCGCGATTTCTTGACGTCGCCGAAGGCCAACGCGACGGATTCGTAGCCGTCGGTCGCTTTCGTTTTGCGCTGCACGACGGGGCAGGGGCCGGCTTCGATCACCGTCACCGGGACGTAGCGGCCATCGGCCGTGAATACGCTTGTCATCCCAACCTTGCGGCCGATGATGTTTTTCATCTCGAAGGTTTCCTATTGCGCGCGGCCGTCTTGCGTCGGCACACACCAGCTTGCCACGGATCCTGGCGTTTTGACTTTGAGACGGTGACCCACGCCGAAATGGCACGGCGCGCCAGGACCACAACCGCTAGAGAATACCAAGGCCGAGGCGAGATGTCAAACGGCCGAGGAGAGCTCTCAAACATCGCCGCGCGCATCCTCCTCGGACCCAGGCGTATGTTGGAGCCGGTGGACGACCACCAGCCTTCGCGCGCGAACGGGCAGGTCCCAGGCCGCCGTTGCAATTCTCTCGACGGGCAGCCCACGCCCGACCCGATCGGCTGCCGCTATGCGCGGCGCGGGTTACCCGTGAACCGGTTCGAGCGAGGCGGGATCGATGTCGAGCGCGACGTCGAGGCAGGTCACGCTGTGAGTGAGCGCGCCGACCGAGATCAGGTCGACGCCGCTTTCGGCGATCGCCCGGACCGTGGCGGCGTTGACGCCGCCCGAGGCCTCGAGTAGCGCGCGTCCGGCGGCTCGGCGCACGCCCTCGGCCAGCGCGTCGGGGGCAAAGTTGTCCAGCAGGATGATCTGCGCTCCCGCGGCCAGCGCTTCGTCGAGCTGCGCGATCGAATCGACCTCGACTTCGATCGTCACCAAATGGCCCGCCGCCGCTCGCGCGGCGGCAATCGCGCGGGTCACGCCGCCCGCGACCGCGACGTGGTTGTCCTTGATGAGGATCGCGTCGTCGAGGCCGAACCGGTGGTTCTTGCCGCCGCCGTGGCGCACGGCGGCTTTTTCGAGCGCGCGCATCCCGGGCGTCGTCTTGCGCGTATCGACGATCGTCGCGCGCGTTCCGGCGATCGCGTCGACGTAGCGGCGCGTCGCGGTCGCGACGCCGCCCAAGCGGCCGAGGATGTTGAGCGCCGTGCGCTCAGCGGTCAAGAGCGTGCGTGGGGAACCCGAGATCGTCGCGAGGGTCGTGTTCGCCTGCACCGCATCACCGTCGTGCGCGTGCAACGTCACCGCGATGTCGGGATCGAGGAGGACGAATGTTCGCGCCGCTGCCGCAAGGCCCGAGACCGTGCACGCCGCGCGTGCGACGATCGCGGCCGACGCGCGGCGATCCGCCGGGACGATCGCGTTCGTCGTCAGATCGCCGGCGCGGCCGAGATCCTCCAGCAGGGCGGCGCGAACCAGCGGTTCCAGAAGGATGCGGGGCAGGCTGGTCATGATGCGGAGGCCGGCGCCATGCGCGGGCGGGCGGCGTCCCGGGCCATCAGGCGCGCCTGGTCCAGGGTCAGCGTGGCGCTGGCGGCGCAAGCCGGGTCTGTGGCGGGGAAATCGGAGCGGCTATGGCCGCCGCGGCTTTCCTGCCGCCGGCGCATGGCCACCGTCATCATCAGGGCCAGGCCCGCGGCGTCGTTCTGGTCGCCCAGCGCGGCGAGCTGGGCGATGGCGGTGGCAAGGCCCGCCTCGTCGCGCAGCACGCCGGCGTGGCGGGAAAGGATGGCGCGCACGGGGGCGAGATCGTCGCTGTGCGTCGCCTCCACGGGGGCAAGGGGCGCGGCGCGGCCGGATGCGGTGCCGGCGATGCTGTGGGCGACATCGCAGCCGGTAATGGCGGCTTCCAGCAGGGAGTTGCTGGCCAGGCGGTTGGCCCCGTGCAGGCCGGTGCGGGCGGCCTCGCCGCAGGCCCACAGGCCGGGGATGGTGCTGCGTCCGTGGTGATCCACGGCGATCCCGCCCATGTGGTAATGGGCGGCGGGGCGGATCGGCAGGGGGTCGCGCGCCGGGTCGATGCCGGCGCCGGCGCAGATGGCGGCGGC
>PLAE01000273.1 GCA_003134035.1 Candidatus Velthaea versatilis | reverse complement strand
TCATCGTAGGCGCGCGCCATATGTCCTCATTCCCGGCCGCGGGCAAAACGTCCGTTAATCGCGCTGACTACGGTTCCCGAAGATCTGGAGGAAGGCGAGGAAGATGTTGAGCGCGTCGAGGTAGATCTGCACGGCCAGCAGGATCGGCGAGTCGGACATGCCGGCGGCGCGGATGCGGCTGAAATCGATCAAGGTGATGAGCGTGAAGACGCCGAGCGTCGCCCACGCATACACCCCGGGGTGCAAGAAGTGCGTGAACGCCGAGATCACGCCGATCAGGACCAAGCCGAGCAAGAGCCCCATCGCAACGCCGCTGAAGCGGCGCCAATCGATCGAGAACGTGTAGGCTACCAGACCCAGCGCGAACATGCCCAAACCCGTGCACGTCGCCGCGTTCACGACGACCGATGGTCCGTCGATCCGCAGATAACTCTCGAGGATCGGCGAGATTCCGATGCCCTCGGCGGCGGCGAACAGGTAGAAAAAGATCAGCGCCAGCGCGGGATTCGTGCGGTCGGAACCGCGGATCGCGAAGAGCAGCCCGAAGCCGACCAGCATCGCGATGAAGCCGCCCATACGTGGAAGCTGGACGTACTGGTTGCACACGTATGCCGCGAAGGCGGTGACGAGGAACCCGATCCCCGAAATGCCGAGCACTTGGCCGAGCACCGAGGCGGGACGGATGGCTTGCGCTTGGAAGCGCGGTTGGGGGCGGTACATCAGTCTCTTGCTACCACCGGTCCGGTGACGGAGTTGCAGGCGGCGCGACATCGACGTCTTGCAAAGCCTCGCGGCGGGCGCAGCGAAACGAACGGCTCGCTTCGCGCCGCCGCCGCGCATCGAGGCAAGCGCGCCGCGCGAAGTTCCGCTTTTCGCTCTCTCGCAGGATACGCTAACCAAGCGTGCCTAAGGCCGCGGTATGATCACGCGGGTGTTTGTTGCGTCCGTTCTTTTGCTGCTTCCGGCGCTGACGCCCGCGATTGCCGACGATCCGCTTCCGGATTCAGCGACGATCTACGCGAAGGTCGCCGCCGCGCGCGGCCCGCGGCCACATTCTTCGAAAGAAGTGCTCGCCGTCTCCCAATCGAGCGGCGCCGAATGGACGGAGACGCGCTACGTCGACGGCGACGACTATCGCACCGACTATCTCGACGGAGCCGGTGTCGAGACGCAGAGCGGCAAGTACAAGGGCGATAGCTGGCATCAGAACGCGAACGGTCAGACGGTCATTCACGAAGCGGAACCCGGCCTCGCGACGAGCGAGACCTATACGACGACCGTCACCCGCATCAGCGATCCGGTCGCAGGCTATCGCGTCGCCGAACTCAACAAGCGCGGCTGGGGCGACATCGACTACGTCGACGGATCGACCTGGCGCTTCGTGCGCACCGATACGGTCGATGCCGCCGGGACGTCCGTCGAAACGTTCGGCGATTTTACGGCGTTCGGCTCGATGACGCTCGCGCGAACCCGCCACAACCACGATATCGACACCGGAGCGGACACGACCACGATCGTCAAATCGTTCGAGAGCGCAAACGTTACGGCCGCCGATGTGGCGATCCCCTCGAACCGCCGGCAGCTCGTCGAGTTTCCGCCCGGCATCGACTTCGTGAACCTGCCCGCGACGTTCAAAGGGAATCGCATCTACGTCATGGTGACGATCGGCGGCCGCGGGTACGACTTCTTGCTGGATACGGGATCGGCGGGGATCAACGTCGATCCGGGCGCGGCCGCACGCCTCGGCTTGCACACGTTCAATAAAGAGCGCAACAGCTATAACGCCGGCGCATTTGACTCGGCGCAGGCGAAGATCGATACGATGTCCGTCGGCCCGCTCACGATGCACGACGTGTACGTGCATACGGCACCCGTCATCGAATTTGCTGACGACGTCAAATCGGTCGGTCTCTTGGGATTCGACTTTCTCGCCGAGCTGGGCGTGCGCATCGACTACGTCCACAAGGCCGTTACCGTGCGCCGCTGGGGCACGTACAGTACCCCGAGCGGGCCTGGATTCAATGTCGTTCCGGTTCGCCTCGACGACGAAACGCCGCTCGTTTCCGCGAAGATCAACGGCGCGACGGCGGAACGGATTACGGTCGACACCGGCGCGGGCACCTCGTTCCTGCTCTTCAACTATTTCGCGCGCCGGCATCCCGAAGCTCTGGTCGATCACAAGGCCGGCGGTTTGTTCTCGGCGCCGGTTCAGTTCGAGGGCGTCGGCGGCGAAATCGAGACCAAGCCGTACGAGTTGGCCGAGATCGATTTCGGATCGGTTCGGTTCATCAATTTCGTCGGCTACGTCGTGACCGGGAACAGCTACGGCTACGACGAGGACGGGGTCTTCGGCAGCGGCTTCTTACGCTTCTACGACGTGTACCTCGACTACCCGAACGGGCAGATCGCGCTACACGTCAACGAAGACGGGCAGAAGGCGGCGGGGCGATGAAGCCGTTTCGCGGCGACACGCTGTGGGCGGGACTCGTTCTTGCCAGTCTGTTCCTGGGCACCGCCGCAGCGGCTCCGGAGGGCGCCGTTCCCGATTCATCCACGATCTATGCGAAGGTGCGTGCCGCCGACGGCATCGCGCCCGCCAACTACCGTGAGGTGATCCAAGCGGTCCAGTCCAACGGTGGCACCCTGGTCGAGACGCGTTTCGTGCTCGGAGAAAACTACCGCAGCGATGCCGTCACCGGAACCGTTGAGACGCAAACCGGAAAATACAAGGGCGATAGTTGGCACCAGAATGCGAATGGACTGACGGTCGTTCACGAGTTGCCGCCGGGACTCGCCACCCCGGATACGTTCACGACGACCGTCACGGCGATTGACGAACCGGTGACGGGGTACCGGATCGCGCGGCTCAATGTGCGCGGCTATGGCGCCGTCGACTATGTCAACTC
>PLAE01000028.1 GCA_003134035.1 Candidatus Velthaea versatilis | reverse complement strand
CCCGCCCGAGTGCAGAGGATGGCAGCGCCCCAAGCGCCGCGCGGCAAGTACTATTCCGCGGCCGGCGCCATGTTTCTCGATCGCCTCGACGGCATACATGGAGCACGTTGGAAGAAACCGGCATCCCGGAGGTAGGAGCGGCGAGACGACGGCTCTATAAAACCGCACGAGCCCGATCAGACCAGCCTGCGCGATGTTCACGGAGGCGGCCCGAAGGTCCGTTCGACTTCGGCGCGCAGTTCGGCGAAACTCATCTCACCCGCCCCCGGCCGAGCGATAAAGACGATGTCGTGCGCCAGCCGCGTGGCGAACGCGTACGTATCCAAGATCGCGCGGAGCCGCCGTCGCACGAGGTTGCGCACGACCGCACTCCCCACCTGGGCACTTACCGTCAGCCCCACGCGCGTCGATTCCGGCCCGGCGGCGACCAAACACGTCAGGTGCTTGGCCGTGCGCCGCCGCCCCTGACGCGCCACCCGGGCGAAATCCGCTCGCCGACGGAGCGCAACGTAGCCTCTCACGGGCGTTCCTTCGGCGCCGGAGGCTCAAACCGTAAGGCGCTTGCGCCCTTTTTTCCGCCGCGCGGCGATGACCCGGCGTCCGTTTTTCGTCGCCATGCGTGACAGAAAACCGTGGACGCGCTTACGGCGCCGGTTATGGGGTTGAAACGTGCGCTTCACAGGACGGATGCTCCAGACATGAAAAGTGCCGTTCTGGGCGGCAGCGCTCTAGTATACGGTTCAACGGTTGCGGACGTCAAGCGCCAGGGCGCACTCGGGCTGCCCGCCGAGGGCGCAATGCGAACTCTTCTTACGTTCTCCACACGTGTGGAGAAGGCTGTGGAAAAGCCCTTCGCGCGATGCGCCGCAAACGACCAGGGGGCACCGATTCCTGCCGTCGCAGCGACCAATTTACAGCCTGCGAAGAAGTGCCCAAAACCTCGATGGAACAAGGCTTCGGCGCCCACTTAAGGGCTGTGGATAAGTGCACAAAAAAGGCCCGCAAAAGCGCAGGAAGCGCAGGTCGCCGGGCCAATCCGAGAGGCTCGACTTCACCGTTACGTCCGCGTGCGGGAAGCCGTTTCATGACCGCTTGGTCGGATAGTGGCAGGCAGGGTGTTGGGTATGAGCAGTGCGGTTGGAACAGCCGGTACGGCTGAACTTTGGAGTGCGGCGCTCGAGCAACTCGAACGCAAATACTCCAAGCCGATCTACGAAATGTGGCTCAAGCCGATGCGCTTGGTTGAGTTGGGGCCGGCCGAGATCGTTCTCTCCGTGCACTCGAATTTCGCGCGCGACTGGGTCGAAAACCGGCTCAAAAACGACATCGCGGTCGTCCTCAACGGGCTCCTGGGCGAGGCGATCGCGTTGCGCTTCATCGTTGCGGACAGCACCGAATCCGCGGCCGACGGACGGCTAGTCACGCCGGCGCCCGCCGCCATCGCGCCGCCCGAAGAACTGCGGCTGGGCAATCTCAACCCCCGTTACTCCTTCGATGAATTCGTCGTTGGCAACAGCAACCGCTTCGCGCATGCCGCCTCGCAAGCGGTTGCCGAGGCGCCGGCCAAAGCGTATAACCCGCTCTTCCTGTACGGCGGCGTCGGGCTGGGCAAGACGCATTTGATGCATGCCATCGGCCATCGCGTGATCGCGGCCAACCCGCATGCCAACGTGGTCTACGTGTCGAGTGAGAAATTCACCAACGAATTCATCATCGCGATCAAAAACAACCAGACCGTCGAGTTCCGCAACCGCTATCGCCACGTCGACGTGCTGCTCATCGACGACATTCAATTTCTTGAAGGCAAAGAGCAGACGCAAGAGGAGTTCTTCCACACGTTCAACTCGCTGCACGAGGCGCAAAAACAGCTCGTCATCTCCAGCGATCGTCCGCCCAAGGAGATTCAGACGCTTGAATCGCGGCTGCGTTCGCGGTTCGAATGGGGTTTGCTTACCGACATCCAGCCGCCCGATCTCGAGACGCGCGAGGCGATTCTGCGCAAGAAGGCCGAGACCGAGAAAATCCCCGTGCCCGACGAGGTGACCTCGTTCATCGCCAAAGTCATTCCCTCGAACATCCGTGAACTCGAGGGTTCGCTGATCCGGGTCGTCGCCTTCGCGTCGCTGACCCGCTCGCCGATCTCCGTCGATCTAGCCGCTGAAGCCCTCAAAGACGCCGTCGCGCAGGCGCCGATCCACCGTATCACGATCCCGCTGATCAAAGAACGGGTCGCCAAGGCGCACCAGCTCTCGGTCAAAGAAATGGACAATCCGCGGCGCGATCAGCGCTTGGCCGCGCCACGCCATATCGCCATGTACATCGCGGCTGAACTCACCGAATGTTCGCTACCGCAGATTGCGCGCGAATTCGGCAAGAAGGATCACACGACCGTGATGTACGCCCGGGACAAGGTTAAGGACATCATGGCGCGCGATGAAGCCTATCGCAACAAAGTCCGCTCGCTCATCGCGCTTTGCCAAAGCGAATGAGAGGATTCGGCTGCGCCGAATCCTTCGCGTGTGCGGCTGCGCCGCAAGCCGTATGGTGGCTGGCGCCTCCGTCTCGGACGCCCGCGGTTTCCCAGATCCCTTCGCGGGAGCGAGGCTTTCCTCGACATTCACCCGTTCAAGCGCACAGGGTCGCCCAAAGGGGGTGGATAAACCGAGTCGGCGCGTGATTCGTGAATATGGTGGATGGCCCGGCAGTGCCCTCCACAGGCGAAATACGGCCCAAACATCGGCGGGCCGGGGCCCGCCGGCCTTGTCCACGTTTCGCACCGCGTTACTGCTAGTACGACGAACTTTCTATCTTCTTAAAGACGATTGCGCCGCTGACGCGACGGAACGGTGGACGACCCAGTGAAGTTTACCTGCAGCACCAAAGACATCGCGTCGGCCGTTGGCGCCGCGAGCAAAATCGTCAATGCACACACCACGGTGCCGATTCTCTCGAACGTGCTGCTGACCGCCGATGACGGCTCGATCAAAGTCCGCGCGACCGATCTGGAACTCACGCTCGAACATGCCTTTCCGGCCGAAATCTCGGAAAACGGCGCGGTGACCGTACCGGCCAAGTTGTTCTCGGGCTATCTTGGGAATCTGCCGGCCGGACTGCTCGAACTCACCGGCTCCCCGACGCGCGCCTCGGTCAAAGCGGAGCGCTCGAATTATGATTTTCACGCGTTGCCGCCCGACGAATATCCGCCCTTGCCCGCGGCCCAAAAAGGGGCCTCGTTCGCGATCAACGCCAAGCGCTTTCGTGAAGGCGTGGCGGCCACGATCTTTGCCGCCTCGGGCGAGGAAGCGCGCGGCGCGGTGCTGATGGGGACGCTGCTCGAGATCGAAGGCGACCAGATCACGATGGTCGCGACGGACGGCTATCGGCTCGCGAAGTGGTCGGGGCGGCTCGAACGCGGCGTCGCCGACGGCAGCGCGAAATACATCGTACCGTCGCGCGCGCTGGCCGAATCGGCGCGCAACACCGGCGCGACCGAGACGCTGGAAATCACCGCGCTCGGCGCGCAGGCCAACCAGTTGGCGATCGCCGCCGACGCGACGTCGATCGTCGTGCGGCTCGTCGACGGCCAATACCCGAATTACGGCCAAGTCATCCCGGCCCGGTTCGATCGCTCCGTGACCGTCAACACCAGCGCCCTTATCGGCGGTTTGCGGCGGGCCGAACTCGTTGCCGGTGACCGCGCCTCGATGGTCAAAGTCGCGATCGCCGACGGCCAGCTCATCATTACGGCCAATTCCGATATCGCCGGCAACGCGTACGAGGAATTGCAGGTCGAACAGACCGGCGACGACCTGACCATCGCGTTCAACGCCCGCTATCTGATCGAAATACTCAACCACATCGATTCACCGCAAGTGGTCATGGAGTTTCTCGGGCCGTTGTCGCCGGCGGCGATCCGGCCGCTCGAAGCAGCGGAGGGCGGCCAGCAACTGTACGTGCTCATGCCGCTGCGTCAGTAACACCGCGGCGTCATGCCGCTGCACGATGCTGCTCGAACGAGTTCGGCTCTCGAACTTTCGCAACTATGCAAGCCTCGACGTCGAACCGGCGCCGGGGCTCAACATTTTCATTGGTTCAAACGCGCAAGGAAAGTCCAACCTGCTCGAAGCGATCGCGATGCTCGCCACCGGCAAGTCGTTTCGCGCGCACCGCGAAGCGGAGCTGGTGCGCAGCGGTGCGCTCGTGGCGGAAGTCGGCGGCGATGCCCGGATCGCCGCCGGACGGTTACGGTTGCGCTGCAGCATCGATCGCTCCGCGGGCTCGACGCGCAAGACCTTCGACGTCAACGGTGCCGCCGTCGGGTTCGCCCGTTTTCTCGGGCGCGCGCGCGTCGTGACGTTCGTGCCGGCGGATTTGGCGCTCGTGGCCGGCAGTCCGGCACTGCGGCGAACGTTTGTGAATGCCGCGCTGGCCCAAGCGTCGCCGGCCTACTATCGCGATTTGGCGCTGTACGCCAAGATCATCGGGCACAAGGCGGCGCTGCTGCGCGGCGCCGTCGCGCCGGATCGCGACTTGCTGCTGGCCTACAACGACGAACTGCTCGCGCCGGGGCGGTCGCTCATGGGGGCGCGGTCGGCGTTCATCGCGGAGATCGCCGCGGCGTCGGCGACGATCTACGAGCGCTGGCACGCGGCGCACGAACGGGTGCGCGTCACCTATGCGCCCAACACGGGAAAGACCGATCTGGCCGAAGCACTGGCGGCCAACGTTGATAACGAACTTCGGCGCCGCCAAACGCTCGTCGGTCCGCACCGCGACGATCTGCGCTTCGAGCTCGAAGGCCGCCCGCTGGCGGCGTACGGCTCGCAAGGTCAGCAGCGCACGGCGGTACTTGCGCTCAAAGTCGCCGAATACGAAGTGATGCGCGCGCGCGCCGGAGACGCCCCGATATTGCTGCTCGACGACGTGTTGTCCGAACTCGACGCCCAACGCGCGGCGGGGTTTTTGGCCGCGCTCGACGCCTTCGAGCAAGCATTTCTCACCGCGACCGAGTTGCCGGCCGGGCTCGCGCCGTCGATCGCCGGATTTGTCGTGCGTGACGGCCGTTTAAGCCGTTTGGCATGCTGACGCGGATCGGCGACGCGCTCGGCGTCTGGACGCCGCGCCGCAGCGGCGGCGATCCGCTGGCCATGATTCGGGCCGGCTGGACGCAACTCGTCGGGCTCGACGTCGCGCGGGCCGCGCAGCCCGTCGCGATCGCCAACGAGTCGCTCGTCGTCCTCACCAATTCGAGCGCATGGAGCCATCAGTTGATGTTTCTAGAGCCGCGCATTCTGCGCGGAATCCACGAGCTTGTTCCGGCCGCGGGCGTCGAGCGGCTGCGCTTTCGGGTCGGGACGATCCGCTCCCGGCCCGGCGGGCCGATCGCGCCACGGACGGCGGTGCGGGATGGGAAAACGGCAGCCGCGCTACCGCCTCCGCGCGATCCGGCCGATGCGCTGGCGCGGTTTCGGTCGGTGGTGATGATCGCGCGCGCGGCGCACGCGGCGCGCGGCGGCGGCTTCTGCACCGACTGCGCCGCGCCCGTTGCGCGCGCGGTCCAGCGCTGTGTTCCGTGCGCGGACTGGGCCCGCAGCCTGCTCGAGGCGCGCTGCCGCCGGCTGCTTTTCGAGGCGCCTTGGCTGCGGCCGCAAGACGTGCTCGACACGCTGCCCGGGCTCGACGCGGCGGCGTACGACGGGATCCGGCGCCAACTGCTGCGTTCGTGGTGGGACGAGATGAAACTGGCGCGCAAACGCGCCGAACTTCCGCGTCCCGTCGCTCCCGATCGTGCGCGGTTGCGCAAAATAGCCAGCTCCTACGTGTTGCTCGAAACGAAGCTCGATCCCAATCGGCTCGAAATGGAATCGCCCGTGCGCCGCAACGCACTGGGCGACCTGTACGACTTCATCCGATCGGTCGAACGGAACGAACCGCTGCCCGGGTAAAGTCATCGGGACCGTCCATGTCGAAGTGGTCGGATCGGAATGGCAGATTATACCGGCGAGCAAATAGAGGTTCTAAAAGGTCTCGAGGCGGTGCGCAAGCGCCCCGGAATGTATATCGGAAACACGAGCGAGCGCGGTCTTCACCAGCTCGTGTACGAAGCCGTCGACAACGCCGTCGACGAAGCGCTGGCCGGCTTCGCCTCTCACATCACGGTCGTCCTAGGGAAAGATGGAAGCTGCTCGGTCGAGGACGACGGACGCGGAATTCCCATCGATATTATGACCGAAGAGGGGTTGCCCGCCGTCGAGGTCGTGATGACCATCCTGCACGCCGGCGGTAAATTCGGCAAGGGCGGCTATAAAGTGTCCGGCGGTCTGCACGGCGTCGGAATCTCGGTCGTTAACGCGTTGTCGCAAACGATGGTGACCCGCGTCAAGCGCGACGGCTACCAGCACGAGATCCGCTTCGAGCGCGGCGTCACCTCGCAAAAGCTCAAACGCTTGGGGAGAGCCGAGGGCACCGGCACCTATCAGCTTTTCAAGCCGGACGCCGAAATCTTTGAGACGCTCGATTTCTCGTGGAACACGCTCGAGAAGCGCTTGCGGGAGTTGGCGTTCCTCAATCGCGGGCTGCAGATAGCCCTCATCGATGAACGCGGCGAGGAACGCAAGGAAAAGATCTATGCGTACGAGGGCGGCATCGTGTCGTTCGTCGAGTGGCTCAACGACAACAAGGACGCCTTGACGCCGGTCATCTCGACCAACGGCGAACGTGACGACGTGATCGTGGAGTGCGCGCTGCAATGGACTGACGGCTACAACGAAGTCGTGTATTCGTACGCCAACAACATCAACACGATCGAAGGCGGGATGCACCTCACCGGTTTTCGCACCGCCGTTTCCAATCAAGTTAATACCTATGCGCGCAAACGCGGGATGCTCAAAGACAGCGATACGAATCTTTCGACCGACGACTGCATGGAAGGGCTGACGGCGATCGTCTCGGTCAAGCTGCAAGAGCCGCAATTCGAAGGACAGACGAAAACCAAATTAGGCAACGCCAAGATTCGTCCGATCGTCTACAATCTCGTCCAGGAACGGCTTGAGTTTTTCCTCGAGGAAAATCCGAAGTTCGCCCGCACGATCGTCGAGAAGTGCATGCAGGCGTCACGCGCGCGCGAGGCCGCCAAAAAGGCGCGCGATTTGTCGCGGCGCAAGAACGCGCTCGACGGCAGCGGGCTGCCCGGCAAACTCGTGGACTGCAAGAATCAGGATCCCGCGCAGTCGGAGCTGTTTTTGGTCGAAGGCGATTCGGCCGGCGGAACCGCCAAGGGCGGCCGCGATCCGAACACTCAAGCGATCTTACCGCTGCGCGGCAAAATTCTTAATGTCGAAAAAGCGCGCCTTGACAAGGTGCTCTCGAATGAAGAGATCCGCACCATGATCACGGCGCTGGGCACCGGATTCGGCGACGAATTCAACATCGACAAGGCGCGCTATCACAAGATCATCATCATGACCGACGCCGACGTCGACGGCTCGCATATCCGCACGTTGCTGCTGACGTTCTTCTACCGTCAGATGAAAAAGCTCGTCGAACGCGGCTATGTGTACATCGCGATGCCGCCGCTGTACGGCGTCAAGCGCGGCAAACAGCAGTGGTACGCCTTCGATGAGGCGGAGCTCAACAAGATCTTCGGCGAGCGCGACCCCAAAGAGTTCACCGTTCAACAATATAAGGGGCTTGGTGAGATGGACGCCCAGCAGCTCGCCGAGACCACGATGGAATCCGCGACCCGCCGGCTCAAGCAAGTCAACCTCGAAGAAGCCAGCGAAGACGCCGAACGCATGTTCACCACGCTCATGGGCGACAAAGTCGAACCCCGCAAAGAGTTCATCCAAGCCTATGCGCGCAC
>PLAE01000259.1 GCA_003134035.1 Candidatus Velthaea versatilis | reverse complement strand
GCGCGGGCGTTGGCGCAGCCGCCGCGCTGGCTGCCGTCCTCGGCGTCGCCGCGGCGGGCGTCGGCTGCGCAAAGGACGGGGATTGCGTCGTCGCGGCGGACGGCGCCCGTGCGGCGGGTTTCGTCTGTGAGGCCGGCGGCGTGCGCGTGCACGCGAAACCGATGACCGACAGCGAAGCGGCTAGAATGAGCCACGGGGCGATCGCCGAACGGCGCGCACGGCGCTGCTTTTTCCGAGGCACGGAGTGAACTTCGCGCCGCGCGCGGCGCTTCACTGTCGACTCGGAGGTTAAGCCTTGGCGGATAGCGATCGTGGCGGCGAACTCGAACGGCTCAAGTCCAATCTGCTCGACGCCCGGATTACGCGCGACGCGTTCTTGGCCCAAGCCGCCGACATCGGGGCGGCCCGCGCGGCATACGCGTGGCTTAATGAACCCGATCCGGCGGCGGCGGTCAGCGCGGATGTCGCGCCCATCGGCGGCGATCCCGAACGCCGCAGCCTGGCTGACGAACGTCGAACGAACCTGCGGCCGTTGCGCTTCAAACCCGCGCCGGATCAATTCGCCTGGACCTTCGGCGGCAATGCGCCGCTGGCGTCGATCGCGCCCGGTCAGATCGTGCAACTCTGGTCCGAAGACGCGTTCGCCGGCAAAATCCGTTCGGCGCGCGATTTGCCCAGCCGCGCGCTCGAAGTGCCGTTTCTCAACCCTCAAACCGGTCCGTTTTACGTCGAAGGCAGCTTACCCGGCGATACGCTCGCGATTCATTTCATCGACGTGCAGCCGGCGCGCGATTGGGCGGCCAGCACCACGATCCCGCTCTTCGGCGGCTTGACCGCGACGAGCTTCACCCAACTGCTCAACCCCGCGCTGCCCGAACGCGTGTGGATGTACGCCTTGAATCGTTCGAGCGCAACCGTCCTGTTCAAGGCGCTCGACTCCGAGTTCTCGGTCGCCATTCCCGTTGAGCCGATGCTCGGTACGGTCGGCGTCGCGCCCAAGGCGCTCGAGGTGCGCAATGCGCTGGTGCCCGATGCGTTCGGCGGGAACATGGATTCGCCCGAGGTCAAGGCCGGCACGACGATCTATCTCGGCGTCAACGTCGAGGGCGCGCTCTTCAGCTTGGGCGACGGGCACTACGCGCAAAGCGAGGGTGAGACGTGCGGCGTCGCCGTCGAAGGCGCGATGTCGACGACCTGCGTCGTCGACGTCATCAAAGCCACCTATGTCGAATGGCCGCGGCTCGAAGACGACACGTTCATCATGGTGGCCGGCAGCGTTCGGCCGCTCGAAGACGCGTACCGCATCGCCTTCACGCAGCTCGTGCGCTGGCTGGCGGCCGACTACGGCTTGTCGACGATGGACGCGTATCAACTCGTATCGCAAGTCGCGAAAACCGGCGTCGCCAACGTGGTCGACACGAACTACACGGTGCTGGCAAAATTCCCCAAGCGCTATCTTCCGCCGTCGCGGCCCGCGATGGGCGGCGTGCACGCGAAACTGCGCCGCATCGCCGCCAATGCCGGCAGCGCCGGGCGCGCCGTCGACTTCGGTCCGTAGTGGGGGTACTCCGTCTACCCACTACGCCTGTTTGTCGTCGGCCAGCAGCGTGTAGAGTTCGCGCCGCGCGCGATCGATGATCTCCGTGCCGCGCGCGATCAATTCGACATTGCCGCTGCGCGCGATTGCTTTAACGGCGTCCTTGAGCCCGTGCAGCGCCCGCATCCCGCGGACCATCGTTTCCATGCCGGGATCGGCGCCTTCGTCGGCGGCTTCGCCGCGCGGCGAGTTGCGATAGGTTTCGAGCAGTTCGCGGCCCTTGTCGGTGATCGTGTAGACGCGCTTGCCGCCGGATTCGCTCGACGTCACAAAGTCGCCGTCTTCGAGCATCTGCAGGGCCGGGTAGATCGAACCGGGGCTGGGCCGGAAGCCGCGCTTCTCCTCGATGGCCAGCATGATCTCATAGCCGTGACGGGGGCCGTCGAGCAGGATCGCCAGGACGTCGAACTTGACGCTGCCGCGTTCGCTCTGCGCGAAGCCGCCGTGGCCGTGCCGCCGGCCGCGCCGGCCCGGGCCCATGAAACGGACGTGCATGCCGCGGCCCCAGTGGAACGGGCCGCCACGCTGCGGGAAGGGCGGGGGATTCATTTCAAAATTCATAAACGAATAGTATTCGATATATCGAGATATGTCAACAGAGCATCTCGTGTAAGTCCGCTCGGCTAGAGGTGGAAGGTTCTCCACAAGAAGCTCGCGTTCGGCGGAAAAGGATTTCGCCTAATAGTAAAAGTATCAATCTTTCGCCGATGCCGACTCACGTGCTGACGCCCGCCGAAGAACTGCTGCGCGGGCCGATCAAATCGAAGACCGTCTTCCCGGTGCTGATCCTGCACCTGCTCGAGTCGGGGCCCGATCACGGCTTCGGCCTCATGCAGCGCATCGCCGCGGTGTGCAGCGGCATTTTGGCCGTCAATACGAACACGATCTACCCCCTGCTGCGCCGGCTCGAGGACCGCGGGTTCATCAGCGGCGAGTGGGATCACCCCACCAAGCGCGCGCGCCGCATGTACTCGATCACGCCGGCCGGGCGCGACCGCCTGGCGCGGATCAAAACCAACATGCTGCCGTATCTCGACCATCTCGCCGCATCGGTCGAGCGGCTGCGCTCCGAACTCTACGGTCAACCCGCGCCCGCGCGCGAGCCGTTCGCGCTTCCCGCCAAGCTGCACGCGTAAGCGCCCGCGCGCCACTCTCTTTTCACGCACTCCCGAGGAGAATTCATGAGCACCTACCGAGCCCCGCTGCGCGACATGCAGTTCGTGCTGCACGAACTCGCCGGCCTCGCCGACATCGCCAAACTTCCCGGCTTCGAGGATACGCCGGACGTCGTCGACGCGATCCTCGAGGAAGCATCGACGTTCGCCAGCGAAGTGCTCGACCCGATCAACCGCACCGGCGACGTCGAGGGCTGCACGTACCGCGACGGCAACGTTACCACGCCAGCGGGCTTCAAAGAGGCCTACCATCAATTCGCCAAAGCCGGCTGGATCGGTCTGCCGGTGTCGCCGGAACACGGCGGCCAGGGGCTGCCGCAATTGTTGCTCGGCCCGACGCTCGAGATGTGGAACGGCGCGAACGTCGGCTTCGCCAACGGTCCGCTGCTGAACCAGGGCGCGATCGAAGCGATCGAACTCTGCGGTTCCGACGCCCAGAAGCACACCTACATTCCCAAGCTCGTCAGCGGCGAGTGGTGCGGTACGATGTGTTTGACCGAACCTCAAGCCGGTTCGGACCTCGCCGCCGTGCGCACCAAAGCGGTGCCGGACGGCGATCATTATAAAATCTCGGGACAGAAAATCTACATCACGTTCGGTGAACACGACATGGCGCCGAACATCATCCACCTCGTGCTAGCGCGGCTGCCCGACGCCCCGGAAGGCACCAAGGGGATCTCGCTCTTCATCGTGCCCAAAATACTCGTCAACGCCGACGGCAGCCTGGGCGAACGCAACGACGTTTTCTGCGCCGGCATCGAGCACAAGCTGGGGATCAACGGCAACCCCACCTGCACGCTCAACTATGGCGAGAAAGGCGGCGCGATCGGCTATCTCGTCGGCGAACCGAACCGCGGTTTGGAGTACATGTTCATCATGATGAACGCCGCGCGCTTCAGCACCGGCGTGCAGGGCTTGGCGATCGCCGACCGCGCGTATCAAAGCGCGCTGGCGTATGCCAAAGAACGTTTGCAGTCGCGTGAAGTGGCCGGCAAGTCGCGCGCCGCGGCGCCGATCATCAAACATCCCGACGTGCGTCGCATGCTCATGTCGATGAAGTCGCAAATCGAAGCGATGCGCGCGCTCTCGTACGTCGCGGCGGCCTCGCTCGACCTTGCGGCGAAGCATCCTGACGCCGCCGTCCGCAAACAGCATAAGGCGTTCATTGAACTCATGATCCCGGTGGTCAAAGGCTGGTGCAGCGAGACCGCCACCGAACTCTGCTCGACGGCGGTGCAAGTTTTCGGCGGCATGGGCTACATCGAAGAGACCGGGATCGCGCAGCAGTATCGCGACGTCAAGATCGTCTCGATCTACGAAGGCACGACCGGAATCCAAGCACTCGACCTCGTCGGCCGCAAACTTATTCGCGACATGGGCACGACCGCAACCGCCGTCATCAAGCAGATGAAGAAGTCCGCGGCGGGGCTCGACGAGTCCAATGCCGACGTCGCCGCCATCAAGTCGCAGCTCACCAGCGCGATCGATCTGCTGGCCGAAGCATCGCAGTTCATCGGCATGAACGCCATGAGCGATCTCAATCGCGCCTTTTCGTGCAGCGTGCCGTACTTGAAGCTGTGGGGCGTGGTCGCCGGCGGCTGGCAGATGGCGCGCGCCGCGCAGATCAGCGCGGCGAAGATCGCCGCGGGCGACGCCGACCCGTTCTACGCCGCCAAGCTCATTACGGCGCGTTTCTACGCCGATCACGTGCTTAGTCAGTCGCTGTGGCTGCACCATGAGATCGTCCGGGGTTCGGCCTCGGTGATGGCGCTGCGCGAAGACCAGTTCGACCTCGACCGTCAGTTGCTGGTGACCGCCTAATGGCCGGCGGCAACGGGCATTTAGGTGCCGCCGCGCCGGTGCGCACGGCGGACCGCCCGGGCGGCATCCGCGTCATCACGCTCGATAACCCGCCCGCTAACGCGATCTCGTACGCCGTCTCGGCGTTGCTCGTGCAAGCAATCGACGCCGCCGATGCCGACAGCGCCGTGCGCGCCGTGATCTTCGCCGGCGCCGGCGGCCTGTTCAGCTACGGGGCCGACATCAACGATTTCGCGATCGAACCGACGCCCGATACCAAGACGGTGCGCGAGGTCACGGCGGCGGTCGAACGCAGCGCCAAAACGTACGTCGCCGCAATCGAGGGCACGGCCCTGGGCGGCGGATTCGAACTCGCGCTGACGTGCGACTACCGCGTCGGCTCGGCGAAGACCAAACTCGGACTTCCGGAGATCAAACTCGGACTGCTGCCGGGCGCCGGCGGCACGCAGCGGCTCACTCGGCTCATCGGCGCGCAAGACGCCCTGCAAATGATGCTCAAGGGCGAGACTATCGGCGCCGAGGATGCCCTCAAAAAAGGTATCCTCGATGAGGTCGCCGCCGGCGACGTCGTCGCGGCCGCGGCGGCGCTCGTCGAGCGGGTCATCGGCACCGCGCCCAAGCGCCGCATCTCGGCGCGCACCGCCGAACTCGGCGTGGCCGGGCTGGGCCTCTTCGCGTTCCCCTTCGTCGTGGCGCAAGCGCACAAGATGGTCCCGCCCGAGTCGAACGGCGGTTTCGCGGCGCACAAGCTCATCGACGCCGTTGCGGCCGCGCTCGAACTCGACTTCGCGCACGGGCTGGCGCGCGAATCCCGTCTGTTCGAGGAGCTGATCCGCTCGGCGCCCTCGGCCGCGCTGCAGCACGTGTTCTTCGCCGAGCGGCAGTTGGGGAAGATCCCGAATCTGCCGCCCGCCGAAGCGCTCGAGATCAAGACCGCCGGCGTGATCGGCGCCGGCACGATGGGCACCGGCATCGCGATCACGTTCGCCAATGCCGGGATCCCCGTCGTCGTCATCGAGCCCGCCGACGAGCAGATCGAACGTTCCAAGCAGATGGTCTTCGGCATGTTCGCCCACCAGGTCCAGCGCGGGCGCCTCACCCAAGAGCAAGCCTGGAAATTGGGCCAATCGATCTCGTGGGAAAGCGACTATGGCGAACTGGCCGGCGCCGACATCGTCGTCGAAGCGGTGTTCGAAAACATGGACGTCAAAAAGGAGGTCTTCGCGAAACTCGACGCGGTGTGCAAACCGGCGACGATTCTCGCTTCGAATACCTCGACGCTCGACATCGACGAGATGGCCGCGGTGACCAAGCGGCCGGAGCAATTCGTCGGTCTGCACTTCTTCGCGCCGGCCAACATCATGAAGCTGCTCGAGATCGTGCGCGGTGCGCGCACGTCGCCGCAAACGCTCACGACCGCGGTGAAGCTCGGCAAGACGCTGCGCAAGGTCGCGGTCGTGTCGGCCAACGCCTTCGGCTTCATCGGCAACCGGATGTTCTTCGACTACGCGCGCGAAGCGGTTTATCTGCTCGAAGAGGGCATCCCGCCCGAGCGGATCGACCGCGTTATGAAAGAGCAGTTCGGTTTCGCGATGGGCCCGTTCGCGACGTTCGATTTGTCGGGCGTCGACGTGTTTTGGCACATTCAGCAAGAACGCACCGCCGCGCTGGGCGAGAAGCGCACCGCCATCATCGACCGCATGTACGCGGCCAAACGCTGGGGTCAAAAAACGGGCCTCGGCTTCTACAAATACGACGGTCCCAATAAACGCGAGCCGCTGCCCGATCCCGCGCTCACCGCGCTCGTCGCCGAAGAAGCGGCGAAAGCCGGCATCGCGCCGCGCAGCGTGACGGATACCGAAATCGTCGAGCGCCTGGCGTACGCGCTCATCAACGTCGGCGCCGACTTGCTCGAGGCGGAAATCGCGCTGCGGCCGGGCGACGAGGACATCGTGTACATTTACGGTTACGGTTTTCCGCCGCACCACGGCGGACCGATGTGGTATGCCGACGAGGTCGGCGTAGCCAACGTCGTTGCCCGCGTCAAAGAGTTCGGCTGGCGGGTATCGCCGCTGCTCGAACGGATCGCGCAACGCGGCGGCACGATCGCCGCCTACAGCAAGGAGTTCGTTCATGCCTGAAGCGGTTATCGTTTCAGCCGCGCGCACGCCGATCGGGCGGGCGTTTCGCGGTGCCTTCAATCAAACGCACGGCGCGACGATGGCCGGCCACGCCGTGCAGCATGCCGTCGCACGGGCCGCCGTCGATCCGGCCGAAGTCGAAGACGTCATCATCGGCACCGGTTTGCCCGAAGGCGCGACGGGCCACAATTTGGGCCGCAACGCCGCGCTGCGCGCCGGCTTGCCGATCGGCGTTCCGGGCACCACGATCAACCGCTATTGCGCGTCGGGATTGCAGGCGATCGGCACGGCGGCCGGCCGCATTATCGCCGACGGCGCGCAGATCGTCGTCGCCGGCGGCTGCGAATCGATCTCGATGGTGCAGAACGATGTGCACGCCAAGGGATTTACCGAAGAATGGTTGCTGCGTTACCAGCCCGACGTGTTCATGCCGATGCTGCAGACCGCCGACAATGTCGCCAAACACTATAAGATCTCGCGCGAAGCGCAGGATGAATACGCGCACAGCAGTCAGCAGCGCACGGCCGCCGCGCAGGCGGCCGGACGTTTCGATGCCGAGATCGTGCCGCTGCCGGCTTGGAAATACGTCGAGGACAAAGCCGCCGGCACGGTGCGCGAAGAGCAGGTGACGCTCACCAAAGACGAAGGCAATCGGCCGGATACGACGCTCGATGGGTTGGCGGCGCTCAAACCGGTGCTGGGCAAAGATTCATCGATCACCGCCGGCAACAGTTCGCAGCTTTCGGACGGCGCCGCCGCCGTTGTCGTTATGGATGCGAAACTTGCCGCGCAGCGGAACCTGACGCCGCTGGGCATTTATCGCGGCATGGTCGTCGTCGGCTGCGACCCGGGCGAAATGGGGATCGGCCCGGTTTTCGCCGTTCCCGCATTGCTCAAGCGCCATGGATTGACCATCGACGATATCGGTTTGTGGGAGCTCAATGAAGCATTCGCCGTACAAACGCTCTACTGTCGCGACACGCTGGGGATCGCAGCCGAAAAATTTAACGTCGACGGCGGCGCGATCTCGATTGGTCACCCCTACGGCGTAAGCGGCGCACGCTTGGTTATGCATGCCCTTATCGAAGGGAAGCGGCGCAATGAAAAATACGTCGTGGTTTCGATGTGCGTCGGTGGCGGAATGGGCGCCGCGGGACTTTTCGAGGTGGCTTAGCGGATTGGGCTGCGCCCCAATCCGTCGCGTTTGCGGCTGCGCCGCAAGCCGCCCCCGAACCTATCGATCAAGAGGAATGGGGGGTGCTCCGAGAATCTTTCTTTGTCGGGACCTTGGAAAGTCGGCAAGGTGTCTGCTTTACGCTTTAATGAGCGGACTGCTGGACGAATGCGGAGGTCGCCGGATGCGCGTTACAATCGTCGGAGCCGGACTTGGGCTGATTTCGTTGCTGCTCGGCGGCACGGCGACGCGAGCCTCGATGGCCGCCGATCTGCGCTTTAGCGCTCCGCCCCCGATCTTCATCGGCGGCCGAGTGGTGCACGAATCGGCGGTGCTCCAACGCGGCCACGTCCTCGTCCCGGTGCGCGGCGTTTTCGAGGCCCTCCACGCCGACGTCGAGTACCGTCCACCACGGATCGTCGTGGTGCGCAAAAATGGGGTCGTGATCGCGGGATTGGTGATCGATCGCCGCCATGCGGTGGTCGACGATCGTCCGCGCAACCTCTCCGTCGCGCCGATCCGCTTGGGCGGCCGCGTTTACGTTCCGCTGCGGCTCGTCGCCGAGATGCTTGGCGCAACCGTAACCTACTCCAGTGATCCGCCGCTGGTCAACATCACGGTGCCCAGCGAGATTCTCTCGGACGAACCGCCGCTGATCGTCGGGTCGCCGCCGGTCGACGACGCATCGCCGCCGCTTTGGGCGCTGGTGCTCGTCGGCTTCTGCGCGCTGGGTCTCGTGGTTGAACTGGCCCGGCGCGTCGCTATCGTGACGAGAATGAAACGCTCGCGCGTCACGCGCCTGCCGCGTTTTCGCAATTTAGTCGCCGCACGGCGCTTGCGACGTTAGTTGCGGGCGCCGGTTGTGCTCGTTCGAACCAGTTCGCGCACGCCGCCCGGCTGCGCGACGAGCACGGTGTCGGTGAGATTGTTGAATAGCCCGGCGTCGACGACGCCGTGAATTGCGCGCAACTCCGCCTCGAGTTCGGCCGGGTCGTCAATCGCCCCGAAGCCGCAGTCGAGCAGCGCGTTGCCGTTGTCGGTCACAAACGGCGTTTCGCCGCCCCGGCGGCGAATCGTGACCTCCGGAAAGGCCGCGCTGATCTCGCGCACGACCCAGTCGAGCGCGAACGGTACCACTTCGACCGGCGTTGCGAACGCGCCCAAGTGCGGCACGAGTTTACTCTCGTCGACGATGACGATAAATTGCTCTGCGGCGAGCGCGACACACTTCTCGCGAAATAGCGCCCCGCCGCCGCCCTTGGTAAGGGCGAAATCGGGGCTGACCTCATCGGCTCCGTCGATCGCGACGGCGATCGGACGGTCGAGCAGACCGGTGATCGGGATCGCCGCCTTGCGGCAGAGGGCCTCGGTCGCAAGCGACGAGGGGACCGCGGTAATCGCCGCTCCGGCCGCGACGAGTTCGCCGACGCGCCGAATCGCGTAATACGCGGTGGTGCCGGTGCCCAGGCCAATGCACATACCGTCGCGCACGTAGCGATCGATCGCCGCTTCGCCGGCGGCTTGCTTGAGGGCGTTGCTGTTTTGCATTGTGACGCTATTCGGTCCGGCTGCAGCGGGGTCCGGTTACGCGGACAGCCAATGAGAGCGGTAACTATAGCGGGCAGTCGTTCTGCGATCTGCTGCAGCAAACACCTTTGCGTGAGAAACAGAAGGCAAGGGAAGACCGTGCGCGTTTTACGGTCATTCATTCGATTGAGCGGCGTGTGCCTGGCGCTGGCGGCATTTGTCGCGCCCGCGGCCGCTCGCGCCGAAGCGCCGGCCGCAACGGCGGGACCGGCGCCGCCGGTCTACGTTGGCGGACAGCAAATCGATGCGCCGGCTTTCGTCGCTGGGCGGCGGACATTCGTTCCCGTCCGCGGCGTTTTCGAGGCGATCGGCGCGAGCGTCGAGTTTACGCCGCCGCGCTTCATCGTGGTGCGCAAAGATCATGCGGTGATCGCCGCCTTCATCCTCGACCGCCGCCGCGCGATCATCGGCCACGATGCCGTCGATCTGGACGTCGCGCCGACGCGGCGCGACGGCAGCGTCTACGTCCCGTTGCGCGTCGTCGCGGAGGCGGCGGGCGCTGCGGTGACCTACTCGACGGCGCCGCAGGCGATCTTCATTACGCCGTCGCGGAGCGATCCGGCCGGCACGACGCCGGCCGATGCGGACCCGGATGCGTCCGCGTCCGCGTCACCGGACCGGTTCGGCCGCAACTCGTCGAAGTCTCAATGGCGGATCGGGGTCGCGGTGTTTACCGCGCTGTGCTGCCTTAGCTGCCTGGTGCTGACCGCGCGACGCTTCGCGCCAACGTTGTTCCGGCCGGCGCAGCGGCGGGCGCCGGAGCGGCCGCCCGACGAACCCCCGTTGCCCCCGCAGCCGCCCTCCGACCGGGTCGACTTGTCGTCGGTCGAAGCGACCGGAGAAGCGTTGATCCGCAAACGGATCGTGACCGAGACGCAAACGATCGAAGTACCCGTCACCCGTGAAGAACTCGTGATCGAATACGGCGGTGACGGCGGCACGGTGATCGTGGAAGGTCGCGAATTGGCCGCCGGCGAGATCGTGCGAATTTTGCTTTGGGAAGAACGCGTCCACGTCGACGTCACCAAACACACCTTGCTGACGCACGACGTTACGGTCGACAAGCGTCGCGTCACGGTGCCCGCGCCGCGGGTCGGCGCGCCGCCGGAACCGGCCGCCGAACCCGCCGCCGTCGCAGTTCGCGAACCGGATTTCGCGATTGCCGAGGGCAGTCCGAGCTGAGCCGGCGCAAGCAGCGCGTCGAGCAGACTGCGCGCCGTCGATTTGGCGATCGCGCGTCGATATCGATCTGCACCGCCTTGACGGCGCCCTCTTTGGGGAAAAACTCAGCGTACGGAAAGGTGGTGCCGATGAGGAAGAGCGTATCGGCTCCCCGCATCATCTCGGTTGGTAATCGCCGCCGATCGCCGACGTCGCAGCTTGGCCGGCGATCGCGAGCACCGGCATATGATCGGCTTTTGCGTCGTACAGTCCGTTGAGCAGATGGATCGCGCCGGGCCCGCTCGTCGCCAGGCATACGCCGAGTTCGCCGCTGAACTTGACGTGCGCGGTTGCCATGAAGGCGACCATCTCTTCGTGCCGGACTTGCACGAATTCGATCGCGCCGCCCGTGCGCGCGAGCGCGCCGATGATGCCGCCGATCCCGTCGCCGGGAGAGCCGTACACGCGCTTGACGCCCCACGCGATCAGCCGCTGCCAAAGAAAATCGCCGTCGTCGCCATGCGGGCGCATCTACCCGCGGCGATGCGCGCCTACGCCGAGCGTGCGTCGGCCCCCGCTGCGGCGTGGTGCGCCCGCAGCGTCCGATCCGCGCGGTAGCAGCGCACGAACTCTTCGGCATATGGAACGGCCAAAAACAGCGTGATCGCGCCGAAGACCGCGCCCAGATAAGGCAACTTGAGCGGCGGCCGCTTGCGGCGCAGCCGCCAGACGGGCTTCGCGCTGCCGCGGCCGAAGAGCGCGGCGGTTTGCGCCGGATGCAGCGTCAGCAGCGACGTCAGCGCCATGAGCGGCAGCACTTCGAGAAAACTGTGGACGTGCTGTTCATTGGGTTCGGGCCGGCGCAGCGGTTCGGCGTACGCGATGTCCCAGATGGTGAGCGCTTCGTGAACGGCGGCGCCCGCGAGTACCGTTGCGATGACCGACGCGTTGACCTCGAGCAGCAACGACATGAGCGTCGGAATGCCGATCGACGTCATCTGCAGCGCATGGATCAGCGACTCGTGCGTGCCGCTCGTTTTCTCGATCGAGCTCTTCCGGTGATAGAGGTAATCGAGAAATCCGGGCACGATCCAGCACGGCATGATGCCGAACACGATCACGTTGCGCGACGCGCGCTGGACGTCGAAGGCATCCTCATCCGTTTCGGCCGGCGGTCGGCCTGCTTCCATGTCGTTCCCTCCGCACGAGCATCTTCCGCAAGCGCGTCGTCGCGAAACGGGCTGGCGCAGGGGCGTCCGCCGTGCCTGTCTCATTTGGCGCACATGACGCGACACGACATCACCGCGAAGATCGCCGCCGTGAAGCGGCGCAAGAAATTAACGTGGCGGCACATCGCCGAGCGCGTGTCCGATGGTTCGCCGATCCTCGCGACCGCTGCGCTGTTGGGGCAAATGCGGTTGACGCCGGACGAAGCCGCGCGCGCCGCCGACCTGCTGGAATTGACGCCCGAAGAGGCGCAAATGCTTACCGAAACACCGTATCGCGGCGCATTGCCGCCGGGACCGCCGACCGATCCGCTGATCTATCGTTTTTACGAGCTCGTCAGCGTGTACGGGACGACCTGGAAGGCGCTCATCGAAGAAGAATTCGGCGNNGCGATCGATTTCGAGGTGCAGATCGAGCGGGTCCAAGATCCGAAAGGCGATCGCGTGCGCATGACCCTCGACGGGAAATTTCTGCCCTACCGGCGGTACTGACCGGGTTTACGGCGCGACGCCGCTGGTTCTCACCCGTCCGTAGAGCCTGGTCGTCGGCGCTCAAAATTGACATCGGGCGATCCGCATCGGCCGCAGCCGGGCTTTGCCGTCATCGTTGTCGCTCCTTGAACACACCAAGAGCAGGCAAGCCTTCGCCGGGGAGTTGAGAACCGTCCCCAAGTCACTGAGGAAGAAGAGTCCTCAATCCGGTATTTCTTCGCACAGAAATGATCCAAGTGGCGTCCAATGATATATCCGCAAGTGGCATCAAGCTCGCTCGGCGGAAGAAATCCCTCGATTACTCCCCAGAACTGATAGTCGTTCGACCGGGAAAATGCGAGGCGCTCACAAAGATGCTGGTTCGGTAAACCATTCCTTAGAGAAGCCTTTTGGGTGAAGGAGAATTTCTTGATTCGTAAGATCGTAAAACCGGTCGCGATTCTTGGTGTCGCGCTCTTCGCGGGACTCGCCTCCGGCGTTCCGCGCGTTAGCGCGCAGAGCTCTTGGCCGACCAATGAAACGCTCGCGGCGGCCGGGTCAGACACCAACGATTGGGTGCTTCCGGCCCACGACTATACCGGAAACCGCTATCTTCAGACCGCGCAAATCAACACGCGCAACGTGTCCTCGCTCAAGAAAGCGTGGACGTTCAAAATCGACGACGACAGCCCGATCGAAACGGCTCCGATCGCCTATAACGGGACGCTCTTCGTCACGTCGGCGCACAACAACGTGTACGCCGTGGATGCCAAGACCGGCGTGCAAAAGTGGAAATTCAGCTACTCGCCGCACGTTATCGCCTTTTCCGCCAATCGCGGCATTGCGCTGCTTGACGGCAAAGTCTATTTCGGCACGCTCGACGGCCACCTGATCGCGCTCGACGCCGCGACCGGCGCCAAGGTTTGGGACATCGTCGGCGTCCACGATCAGAGCAATACATTCTATACGATGGCGCCCGTACCGTATAAGGGCGTGCTGCTCGAAGGCGCCTCGAACGGCGACTGGGGCGGAATCGGCTACATCACGGCGTTCGATCCCAAAGACGGCCACCGGGTCTGGGAGTGGAACACGGTTCCGGGTCCCGGAGAGCCGGGCCACGACAGCTGGTCGGGCGATTCGTGGAAGCGCGGCGGAGCTGCCGTCTGGAGCGGCGTCGCGATCGATCAAGCGACGGATACGCTCTATCTCGGCCTCGGCAACCCGCAGCCCGATTTCTTGGGCACGGTCCGCAAAGGCGCCAATCTCTACTCCAACTCGATCGTCGCGCTCGACATCAGTACGACGAGCCCGAAGCTCAAGTGGTACTACCAGTTCATCCCGCACGACACGCATGACTGGGATCCCGCGATGCCGCCCGTGCTCTTCACCGGCACGGTCGACGGTGCGCCCAAGGCGCTCGTCGCCGAAGGCGACAAGGGCGGGAACTTCTGGATTCTCGACGCGACCAGCGGTAAGCTCGTTCATCACGTCGTGGTGAGCACGCAAAAGGGTCAAGATACCGATCCGAACGCCGAAGGCAATCTGGCCTGCCCGAACACCAACGGCGGTGTCGAGTACAACGGCGGCAGCTTCATGCCTGAAACAAACACGTTCTACGTTCCGAGTGTCGACGAGTGCGGCATCTGGAAGTCGAACGGCCACGCGACCTATCTTGCCGGTCAATTCTACCTTGGCGGCGTCTTCCCGCCGCTGAGCGGTCCGAACACGGGCTGGTTCAACGCCATCGACGTCAGCACCGGACAATTCGCGTGGCGCAAAAAGCTGACGCTCCCGGCCGTCGGCGGCGCGCTCTCCCTGGGCACGGGAGTGGTCTTCTCCGGCGAGCTCGACGGGACGTTCGATGCCTTTGATGCCAAGAGCGGCAACGTGCTTTGGAAATACGCGACCGGATCGAACATCCTCGCGGCTCCGTCTGCCTACACGTTGGCCGACAAAGAATACATCGTGGTCGCCTCGGGTCAACCGGGCAATCAGACCGTTCCCGAGATCCCCAAGACGAGTCCGAACGGATCGTTCATCACGGCGTTCTCTCTCTAAGGATTAAGGCGTTCTTTTTAAGAACGTAAAGAACCGTCCGAGGCCAATCGAAACCGTGCGCAATTCGCAGCGGATTTCGGCAGCGCGAACCTTATACGGATCGGCCGAAAGGCCGATCCGTACCTTATCCGGGTGCCGGGCCTTCGCTCGGCACCCTCCCATGTACGACGAGGACAGATTGAAACGCACGTTTGCTTTGACGCTCACCGCTCTGCTCGGCTTGATGCTGGCGGGCGCCGCGCCGCCGTCAACCGCCAACGACGACCACCAAACGGCACTCGCCGCGCTCGCCGACATCGAAGCGGTGCGTGCCGAGATCATCCACATCGAGGACTCGCAAGTCGTCGGCCACGGAGGTTATCTCCACGCGGCCCATCGCGCGCTCAATGCGGTCGTCGGCAGCGACGACAAGATGTATGCCGCCGCCGACGGTACCCCGGGCGACGCCAGCGGCGTCCTGGGCAACGTCGACCGGTTGCTGGATCGCCGCGACGATGAGATCTGGACACCGGCCATGCAGGGCGCCAAGGCGAATCTGCTCGCCGTCATCGTGAATTTGAACGACGCGATGCACGAAAAGCAGATGGAAGACTACGAAACCGATCTGACCGAAGCGTTGGCGAACCTAGCCCTCGTGAGCGGCCGTCCGTCCGAAGACGGCGTCCTGGGCGGTCTGACCGGCGCGCTTGCGAACACGTCGCTTGGCGTGCCGCCGGGGGCGAAGACCGTTTCCGGCTGTACGGTGCCGTCGCACGCGCCCGTCTACGGCATCGTCAGCGGCCGGCTGGCCTACGTCGCGCTGCCCCGCATCGGTGGCGGAACGATTCCGTTGGAGATGAGTGTCAGCCGGGTCGTCGTCAACGGTGACGCCGTCGTGCTCTATACGCAGCAAGCGAATCATGTCGCAGAACTGTGCCGTCAAGCACGGCAGGATCGAAGCCGCGCGGTGCGTCACGATGCCGTTGCGGTGCCGGGCATGCTGGTGAGTGCGAACGCGGCGCCGTCATCGCTCGTCGCCCACAACGCGCCGGCCGCCCTCATCGCCGACGCTACTTCCTCCTCCGGCAACCCCGCATCATATACCGTAGCGCAGGCCCATGCGGGTCAAGCGGTCTTTAGCGCGAATTGCATTGGCTGCCACGGCGCGAACTTGCAGGGCGTCGCCGGGCCCGCCGTCGCCGGCACGGAGTTTCTCACGACGGTGAAAAACAATAAGTGGACGCTCGCCGATTTGCGCTCGCTCGTCGTCGAAAACATGCCGCTCAACAATCCCGGTACGCTCACGCCCGAACAATACGCGAACGTCATGGCGTTTCTGCTCGCTTCGAATTGCTATCCCGCGGGCTCCGTGCCGTTCCCGCAAAAGGACGATCCGTCGTTCGCCAGCATCAAGGTCGGTCCCGTCGCCGGCGCCCAGCCGACGGACCCCAAACTGGGGACGTGCGCGGTTAAATAGAGCCTCCGCTCGCGTCGGCTCGGGCTCAGGCCGGAGGCCGCGGCCGGAGTGCGGATTTCAACGCGTGGACATCGGTGATTATTTGACCGATCCAACGATTCTCGTGCGCTTCGAGATCGAGCAACGTGTGGCGATTGAGTTGCGGGTAGTCGCGAAATCGTCGGGCACCAACACGGATGAGCGTGCCGATATCGTCGCAATTGTCCGGGGTGCTAGTCGCGCGCAGATGGGAGACGGCGAACGGGATTGTCCGGTTCGTCACCAGTTCACGATTCAGCCACCGCGGTGAACGCGGATGGTAAAACCAGCGCATGCCGAGAAATCGTCCGTCCTCTTCGTGGATGCATTTCCATTCGTTCGCAACCATGTAGTGCGCGATCGTTTCGGGATCGAGCTCGGTATACACGCGCGGGTCAAGTATCTCACTCGGCGTAATCATCAGCCGAGGCCTTGAAATGAGCGTGTAGCCCCATGTGTAAAGATGTGGGAAGAATATATGCCGAAGTGAGATACAACATCTCGATCCCTTCCTTGGGAAACAACGATGATGATTCGATGCGACGTCTTGGGGTGTTATCGATCCGTCTATCGGTCTATCGGCTCCCAAGGCAAGCGCGTTTAGACGCAAGTGAGATCTTTACGGGCGAGGGCGTGTCAGGTTCACCCGACACGCGACGACGGGCGGCTTGCGGCTGCGCCGCGGTTCGGCCACCCGAGGACGAGCGGATCGAGCCTCGTTAGGTTAGGCCGTTGTTCCCTGCAGGCTACGCGCTTTGCCGATCTTATTGCGCTGGTCGATCGCGTCGTCCATGAGCTTCTTCTCCGCTGCTTGCTTTTCGGGCGAGAAGCGCACGGCGAGGGCGCAGGCCGCGATGCCGATCACGCAGTAACCGAGGACGACGATCGTTCCCTGCGTACCGCCGACGCCCTTGGCGAGAAAACCGGCTAGCACGCCGCCGAGATTGCCTCCGGCGCCGATGAGCCCGCAGACGCCGCCTAGCGCCTTCCGGTCGATCATCGGCATGAGCGAATACACGGCCCCCGCCGACATGTGGGTGAAGAGCCCGAATGTGGTCATCGAAACGATCGCCAGCATCGCCGTCGGCGCATTGGCGAAGACGACCAGTCCGGCGCCCTCGCAGAGCAAGAACGCGGCAAGCAGAATCGTCCGGCCGCTCAGGCCTTTGGACAGCGCAACCCGGTCGCTGAAGATGCCGCCCAGCGCGCGTGCAAAGAGCGCCAACCCACCGAAGATCCCTGCCGCAAGACCGGCGTTGACCAGCGAGAGCCCATAGCGATCGACGTAATAGCTTGCAGCGACGTTATGGATGTATAGTTCGATGCCGAAGCACCCGCCGTACGCGGCCGCCAGCAGCCAGACGCGATAGTTGCGCGCCGCCTGCGCGAAGATCGCGACGCCGCCTTTCTTGCCGGTCTCGACGTCGATGCCTTTCTTGCGCAGATCGATAATGTCGCCTTGCGGCGTGTCCTGGGTGTAGCGCGAGTAAAAGTAGGCCATGATCAGCATCGCGATGCCGGGCACGAACAGTGCCGCGCGCCAGCCGTACTGTTGCCCCACGCCCAGACTGACGGCGGCGGTCGCGAGCAGCGCCATGAGGCTCTGAGCCGCGCCGGCGCCGGCATTGCCCCAGCCGCCGACGGTCGCGTTCGCCGTCCCGACCACGTTGGGCGCGAACATGACGCTCGTGTGGTACTGCGAGATCACGAACGACGCGCCGATGGCGCCGATGCACAGCCGAAAGAACAGAAAGGTCGCGTAGTTCCCGGAGAATGCGAGCCCGAAGACCGGCAGGGAACCCACAATCAACAGCCACGTGTAGGCGCGCCGCGGCCCGTACTTGTCGCACAACGGGCCGATGACGATCCGCACGAAGATCGTCACCAGCACGGCGGCGATGTTGATGTTTTCGATCTCGCCTTTGCTGAGCCCAAGGGAATTCTTGATGAGCGGCATGAGCGGCGCCGCGGCGAACCAAGCAAAGAAGCAGATGAAGAAGGCCATCCAGGTGAGATGGAACGCCCGCATCTGCGGCGTCGAAAAGCTGAACAGATCGATCCGCGTGGCCTTGGGCTCGGTGGCGTTTATCGTGGGGGATGCAAATAGCACGTCATATGCTCCGTTGGTTGTGGATCGCCAACTCGACGGAACAGAGCCGAGCATGCCGTCGCCCCCAACGACGGAATGCAAATCGCCGTATCATCGAGTTCGCGTTCGCCGAGCGGCATTCGCGCGAGCGGCTTCGCGATCGCACGCCGCGCGAGGTGCGCGATGATCGGAAAAACCGCTACATCGCACCTCTATTCTAATGATGACCTTCCGTCGTGCGCGGATGCAATCATCATTTGGCGGCTCGTTCTCGCCGCGTTCGGGTCATTCGTCGAAACGCGCCCCGATTTAATTCCCGATGTCGATCCAGATCTTGCCATCGGGGCGCACGGAGACCGGATACACGCGAATGCCGCAGTCAGGCTCCGGGCCTTGGCCCGTGCGCAGATCGAAGAGCCGGTCGTGCAGCGGGCAGATGACGCTCGTACTGCCGACGAGCCCGTCGGCGAGCGGGCCGCCGCGGTGCGGGCAGTCGGCCTGCGTCGCGAAGATCTCGCCGGCGCGGGTGTGAAAGAGCGCTAGCCGCCGGCCCGCGACGGCGAACGTGCGGCCTTCGCCCGGGGGCACTTGCGACACGTCGCCGACGAGCACGTCGCGGATGGTTTCACGCATCGGCGGCCGTCACGAGCGATGCGAACTGATTGGCGGTTTTGGGTGCGATCGCTTCGCGCCACGGATCGTACGCCGCGTCGACCGAGGCCTGCATCGCGGCATCGAGCGTCGCGGCGATCCCATCGGCGTCTTCGATCACGACCGCCCGGATGCGGTCGATGCCGATGCGCTCGACGAACGTGTACGTCCGCTCTTTGTACTTCGCGTTCTCACGATAGTATTGCATGAAGCGGCCGATCAACTGCAGCACATCGTCTTCGGTATCGACCACGCACAGCACGTCGCCTTTGCGCACGTGCGCGCCGCCCGCGCCGCCGATGTAGATCTCCCACTTGTTGTCGCCGATGGCGACCGCACCGACGTCTTTGATCATCCCTTCCGAACAGTTGCGCGGACAGCCGGCCGTCGCGAGTTTGAGCTTGCCCGGACTGTCGATCCCGCGAAAGCGCTTCTCGATCTTGCGCGCGAGCCCCATGCTGTCGCCCAGCCCGAAGCGGCAAAACTCGGTGCCGATGCAGCTTTTGCAGGTGCGATAGCTCTTGCTCCAAGCCGAGCCCGCCGGCATCCCGAGGTCGGCCCACACGTGCGGCAGCTGGTCCTTGGGAATGCCGACGAGGTCGATGCGCTGGCCGCCGGTCAACTTCACGAGGGGGACAGCGTATTTTACCGCAACGTCGGCAATACGCTTGAGTTCGGCGGGCGTGCACACGCCACCCGGCATCTCGGGCACGACCGAGAACGTGCCGTCTTTTTGGATGTTGCCGTGCACGCGGTCGTTGATGAAGCGCGCATCGCGTTCGTCGTCGTACTCGGCGTTCCACAGCGTCGCGAGCAGTGAAGCCAACGCCGGTTTGCTCGCGGCATCCTCGACGCCGCCGGCCAGCGTGGCGAAGACCGCCGAGACGGACTTGAGCTCGTGCTCGCGGATCGCCGCGATGAGCTCGGGCTTGCGCAGCGGAATGCACGGCACGTAATAGTGAACGGACGGATCCTCTTCGACCTCGCCGCCGCAGAACCAGGCGACGAGTTCGCCGACGAGACCCTTGCACGAGCCGCAGCCCTTGCCGGCGCGCGTCGCATCCATCACCGCCGACGGGGTGCGTTTCCCGGCCGCCACGCAGGCGCCGATCTTGCCCTTGGTGACGCCGTTGCAATTGCAGACCTGCGCGTCGGCGGGCATTTCATCGAGCGTGATTTTTTGATTCGGGGTGCCCAGATCGAACAGCAGCGACAGCCGTTCCTCGGGCAGCGGCGAGTCGCGGTCGAAGGCCTGCATGAGATAGGCGGCTTTGCTGATGTCGCCCATGAGGATGCCGCCGACCAGCCGGCCCTCGCGCACAATCAGCTTCTTGTACGTGCCTTTCTTGGGTTCCGAAAACTGGATGACTTCGTCACGCGCCTCGCTGGGCTCGTTGATGCCCATCGAGGCAAGCTCGATTCCCATGACCTTGAGCTTGGTGGCCAGCTTCGAGCCATGGTATTCCGCCGACGCGTTCGTGCGCGTGATATGATCGGCAAAGACTTTGCCCTGTTCCCACAATGGCGCCACGAGGCCGTACACACGTCCGCGATGTTGGGCGCATTCGCCGACGACGTAGACATTGGGATCGTCGACCGAGCGCATGTGGTTGTCGACGACGATGGCGCGTTCGACCGTCAGCCCGGAACGCACGCCCAGTTCGGCGTTGGGCCTGATGCCCGCGGCCACGATCACCATGTCGCAGCCCAGGATCCCGCCGTCTTTGAAGACGAGGCCGGTTACGTTACGGGTGCCGAGAACTTCGGCGGTCGATTTTTGGGTGTGGACGTAGATACCCATGGCCTCGATTGCCCGGCGCAGCATCGCGCCGCCGGTCACGTCGAGCTGCATATCCATGAGGTGCGCGGCGAGATGGACGATGTGCGACTCGCAGCCCAGCACTTTCATGGCACGCGCCGCTTCCAGGCCGAGCAAGCCGCCGCCGATCGTCACGACTTTTTTGCTCTGCTTGGCGTACTCGACGATCGCCGTGCAATCGTCGAGCGTGCGGAATCCGAACACGCCGGTCTTGAGTTTGCCGTCGGCGGTATGCATGCCGTTTATGGGCGGAATGAAGGCCCGGCTCCCGGTCGCGATGAGCAGTTTATCATAGTGTTCGCGCACGCCGTTTTGCGACACGACGACTTTGGCCGCGCGGTCGATGCTCTCGACGAACTCGCCCGAATGCAACGTGATGCCGTTCTCTTGGTACCAATCGAGCGGGTTGATGAGGATGTCGTCGGGGCCTTGCGTGCCGTTGAGCACGTTCGAGAGCATGATCCGGTTGTAATTACCGTAGGGTTCACCGCCGAACATCACGATCTCGAAGCGGTCGGCACCTCCGCGTGCGAGGACTTCCTCGACCGCGCGCGCACCGGCCATGCCGTTGCCGATTACGACGAGGCGTTCTTTTTCGATTGTTGCCGTCATGACGTCCTCAGATCTCCAGCAAGCCGATGTCGATGACGAACGACCCGCTCACGCCGGCCGGTGCCGCGTAGAAGAGCTCGAGCCGCGTATCGGGCGCGAGATCTTCGACGACCGCGAGTGAAACATGTTCGGCGGCGCGCGCGCCGAGCGGAAAATATCGCATCGGCACGCCGTCGCGCATGAGCACGAGATACACGAGTTCACTGCTCGAGTTGCCGGCGCGCAAGTAGATGAGTTGTGCGCGTCTGTCGGCCGGTACGATGTACACGAGCCGGTCGCTCAAGGGCTCGACTTTGTCGTAGCCCGCGCCCTCGAAGGTATAGACGCCGTTGAGAAACTGGGGAATGGATTCGATCACGTCGCGCTCCTTGACGTCGGTACCGCCGTCCCGGCGGGTTGGGGCTCAACGGGGGCCGCCCGCAGCACCGGCTCGATGCGCACGGCGCAGACTTTGAATTCGGGCATGCGCGACACCGGATCGCGCGCGCCGTTGGTGAGGGTGTTCGCGCTGCCGCTCGACGCCCAGTGAAACGGGACGAACACCGTATCGAACCGGATGTCGCGCGAGAACCGTGCTTTGAAGATCGCTTGGCCGCGGCGCGTCGTCAACACGACGGGATCGCCGTCGCCGATCTGCATTCCGCGCGCCGTTTCGGGGTGGATCTCGACGAACGGGTCGGGCTCGGCGGCGGCGAGTTCGGTAACGCGCCGCGTTTGCGTTCCTGTTTGGTATTGCTGCATCACGCGTCCGGTCGTGAGGATATAGGGAAAGAACCGATCGGGCGTTTCCGCCGCCGAGCGATGCTCGACCGAGTGGAAGCGCGCGCGGCCGTCCGGCGTCGCGAAGCGGTCGAGGAACATCCGCGGCGTGCCCGGATGATCGCTCGACGGGCACGGCCAGAACACGCCGTTTTCCGCATTGATCCGCTCGAACGAGATCCCGTTGTAATCCGCCGGACCGCCCGCCGACGCGCGGCGAAACTCGGCGGCGATCTCGCGCACGTCGGCGCTAAAGAACCGGCCGCGCCCGAGGCGCTCAGCAAGCTCCTTGAGGATCTGCGCGTCGGTCCACACGCCGGGCGGCGGTTCTTTGATCTTGCGCCGCCACAGCACGCGGCCTTCGAGGTTGGTCATCGTCCCCTCGTGCTCCGCCCACTGCGTTATCGGCAGGACGACGTCGGCGAGGGCGGCCGTTTCGGACACGAAGATGTCCGCGACGACGAGCAGATCGAGCCCCTTGAGGCGCTCGATGACGCGCATGGCATCGGGCGCCGACACGGCGATGTTCGAGGCCATCACGAGCAGCGCGCGAATTCCGCCGTCGCCCGCGAGCGCGTCGAGCAATTCGCCCGCCGAAAGTCCGGGCGCGGGCAGCTCGGCCGCGTCGATGCCCCAGATCGCGGCGATCTCGGCGCGATGCACCGGGTTATCGAGTTTGCGGTAGCCCGGCAATTGGTCGCTTTTTTGACCGTGCTCGCGGCCTCCCTGACCGTTGCCTTGACCGGTCATGCACGCATAGCCGCAGGCCGGCTTTCCGGCTTTGCCCAGCGCCAAGACGAGGTTGATGAATGCCAACACGTTGTTGACGCCTTGGCTTTGCTGCTCGGGACCGCGCCCGGTCAACAGCATGGCCGTCGGCGCTTGCGCCAGCAGATGCGCGGTCTTGACCAACTGCGCTGCGGGCACGCCCGTGATTCGCTCGACGCGGTCGGGCCAATACTGCGCGACCGTGTGCCGGACGCGCTCGAAGCCCGAGGTGCGGTCGGCAATGAAATCTCGGTCGAGTAAGCCGCGTGTGATCGCGATATGCAGCAAACCATTCGCGAGCGCGGCATCGGTGCCGGGCGAAAGCTGCAAGTGCAGCGTCGCGAGCTTCGCGGTNNGCCTCGAAGTACTGCATGATCGGCGGCAGGGTCTCGGCCGGATTGCTGCCGACGAGCAGGATCGCGTCGGTCTCGGCGATGTCGTGCATCGGAAACGGCATCCCGCGATCGAGACCGAACGCCGCCAAGCCCGCGGCGGCCGCCGACGCCATGCAGAAGCGGCCGTTATAATCGATGTTCGCTGTGCGCAGCGCGACGCGCGCGAACTTGCCGAGCAGGTATGCGGTCTCGTTGGTTAGACCGCCGCCGCCGAACGCCGCAACCGCATCGGGGCCCGATTCCGCCGCGATCGCCCCGAAGCGCGCGGCGATTCGGTCGAGTGCCGCGTCCCAACTGACCGGACGCAGCGGATCGCTTTTGCGCTCGCGCATCAGCGGCGACGTTAGACGGTCGGGAGCGTGCAACAGTTCCGCGGCGCTCCAACCCTTGCGGCATAAGCCGCCGCGATTGGTTGGGAAATCGCGCGCACCGACGGTCCAGCGCCCGTTCTCTTGGGTTAACTGCATGCCGCACTGCATCGCGCAGTATGGGCAGTGCGTGAGACTCGCCGGCGCCGCGTCATCGATCAAGCGGCGCGGCCTCGAAGCCACCGAGGCCGAGTACCCGTGCCGTCGGGAGCGGTAACTGCCGAAGGTCGCGGAGCGTTGACGGCTCGCAAGCGGAGCCCGCAGCCGCTACTTTCGGGAGTCGGGCTGCGAGCGGAAGACATCGATGCGAACGTTGGCCGGCTTGCACGTGCATTTGCTACTCCGATCATAGCCCCGCGGAAAAGCCCCGCGCTACGTCAGGATGGCCGACCCCATTCGCCGCACGTGCCGCATTTGCAACAAGGGAGACCGCTTAACATGCGGTAAATCCGTTGCCTCGATCGAGCGCATATCTTCGGCCGATGGATCGGGGACGCGTCGAAGATCGCGGTTGAAAGGTTGCGGACACCGGCCGGACCAATCGCTATCCATGCGTACTGCGATGGTGATCCTGCTCGCGACGGTCTTGCTGGTGACGCGCGCTGCGCCCAGCGGTGCGGCAAGCGCGCAAAGCGGCGTCGCCGCGCTGCTCGCGCGGAGCGCGGACGCCTGGAATCACGGCGATCTGGACGCGTTCATGAAAACGTACGAAGACTCACCGCAGACCGAGTACATCAGCTCCAAGGCGATCGTGCGCGGGTACGCCGCGATTCGCGCGCGCTATGCCGGCCACTATCATCCCGGGCAGATGGGCACGCTGAGCATGTCCGATCTCACGGTGCGGCCGCTCGGTTCCGACTACGCCGTCGCGACAGCGCGCTGGCATCTGCGCCGCCCGGCGGATAAAGGCGGAAACGTCGGCGGTCTCTTTAGTTTGGTGCTGCACCGAAATCGCGACGGTTGGCACATCATCACCGATCACACGCCCTAGTTCGGTTGCGGAACCCCCCGTCGTGGTCTCGAACCCATCGCCGAATACTTCGTAGCTCTTGGGTTTCAGCGCCAGTGGGTCGACTTCGTCGACCTTCGCGTTCGGGCTTCGCCCGAGCCGCCCGCCGTCAGGTGTCGGGTAACCCCGACACCTTCTAGGCGTTGCGCGGGTGCGCCGAGCGAAGCCCGAGGCCAATCATCTCATCGCGGGTCGTCTCGGCGAAACATTCGGATGCGCAAGATGGTGGTGCGCGACGCCAATGGTTGGTGCGCGCTTCGCTTAATGCTAAAGCGCGTCGCCGCTATCTCATTGATGCCCAGTGGCTTGAACGCTCCGGCCCTCTCTAAGGTAGGCAGTCGCCCACGGAACCTCCTCGGCGAGGAGGAAACTTGTCAGCTCGTCAGGTCCGCGGCTTGCGGCATTCTCAAATAGGAGATCGCTCAAACAGGAGATCACCGCCGTGAATCGAACATGCGTTCGTATCATACTAGCCGGCAATGTTCTGTCCTCACAGCTTCATCACAAATTGTCCACAAAAAAGATGTCTTCTCCCCAGGCCTCGCCTCGAAGCTGTCCACAGCCCACCTAGTCTAGCCGACGCTCTTGAAGCCGATACGATTCAAGAACGACATGTACACGATTCAGTTCGCGCAGCGGGCTCATTTCTTGAGCGACGCCGCCGCACAAGAGCTTCTCGATGCGATTCGGGAGAGCAGACCGTTTGTCACCGTCCCAATCGATCTGGCTGCCGACGGCGGGAACGACTACGTCGTCACACTAAATGTGTCGAATATCGTTGCAATCATAAAGCATCGCGAAGAAAACGACAAAAGAAACAGCAATGCGTCAGCAGTCGAACGCACGCGTCTTTCACTCGTCATTTAGGAAGCGCTCTGTGAAGAGCATCGATTGCATGGTTGTTGAGGTTAGCCAGCTTTACGTTTTGCCAATCTAAGCCCCACACGAAAGTGAATTTCCTTCGCGTGTAGCAGATCGGTTTCAATAGTCGGGCGACCGATCAATGCCGTCCTTCGTAAAAGGCGTTCAATATCGCTCCAGGGCTCGAGCGTATCGCTGCGGCCAATGTTGCATTGCTCGCAAGCGGTAACGATGAATGTTTCGCTGACAAGCCTGAGCTCGTCCTTACCGTTGATGATGCCATCGAGTTCGAGCATGGCCTCAGGGAATATATGATCGATCGTCAGCCGTCGACCTATGACATGAGCAAATAGGCTTTGCTTCTGATCGGGCGTGAGGCGCCGCAGTTGTTCGTCTGAAATGCTTTGACGGACTCCCGGAGCATCTGGCCGCACATGGCGCAACTTCGCGAATGTTCGATTGATGCTCCCGTCATTTGCTCGTTGCCGAGAAGTTCGCTAAGCGTTCGCTGGATCGAGGCAATCACGTCGCCTGCCCGGGCCCAGCGCCGCCGCAATGGACGCAAGTCACCGCGCATGCCGTACATTGAGCGCGAAAGTTCTCATGTTCCGGGTAGCAATAAACATCTACGCGACTGGCGCCGCATCGGCACGGGTGGCTCGGTAACGCCACTCCGGAGATAAGCAGAATCGCTGTTCCGCTATCAAATGGATTCACGTCAAGGATGTTCGCCGAATGTTTCGGAGTTGCTGCGTGACGATCGCGATTTCCAAAAGTGACCCGCCCGGTGGCCACGCTAAATCGACCACGTCCAGGCGTTCCAGGTTCCGACCACCGGGTTCGGCGCGAAGCCATGCAGATCGGGGTTGATCGCGTCGATTTGTTTTGGCCACCACAAAAAATCTTGCGGGACATCCCGCTCGAGCAGCCGTTGAATCCGCACGTAGGCGGCTTTGCGGCCGGCTTGGCCGTAGGTTTGCAGCGCGAGGTCCTGGGCGGCGTCCATCTCGCGATCGCAGAGATATGATGGGTTCACGCCGTTCGGCGGGATGTTCGAGCACGTGAACTGGGTCGAGTCGTCCGGATCGACGCCGCTGACCCAGGTGTTGAGTGCCAAATCGTACCGACCGCGTTCGAGCGTCCCGTTTTGTGCATAGCTGCCGTATATGATGGAGCTGAGCTGCGGGTGCAGCCGCAGATCGATGCCTAGCGGCTGGAGCTGCGATTGGATTTGAACGCTCAGCGTCTTGTTGATCGCCGCGCTTTGTTCAAAGTAAAGCTCGAGCGTGAGCCGGTGGAGGGGGCCGTAGCCCGCCGCGGCGAGCAGCCGCTCCGCGAGCGTTGGATCGTAGGGCGTCGGCCGCAGACCGGAGTCGTATGCCCACAGGAACGGCGGCAAATCTTGGGTCGCGGGCTGCGCGGCGCCGAAGGTCAATTCGCGGACGAGGGCGCGCTTATCGAGCGCGTACGTGATCGCGCGGCGGATTCGAACGTCTTTGGTCGCGCCCTTTGCGGTGTTGAAAATGATCGCTTCGTAGCCGTTGAAAGGCGTCAGCACGGTGCGCGCCTGACCGGCCGGCATCGTAAGCACCGATTTGTACGCGTTTACCGAAACGTCGAAGAACCAATCGATGGCGTGCGTGCGCAACTCGACGAGTTCGGCGTTCTCATCCGGAATGAACCGTACGACGATCGATCGAAGCTTCGGCCGGCCTAAGAAGTAATCGTCGTTGCGCATCAGCTCGATCTGATTACCGCGCAGCCAGCGCACCACTTTGAATGGTCCGGTCCCGATCGGCAAGGCGTTGTACGGGCCGTCGTTGATCGATCGACGGCCGGCTAACAGATGCGCGGGCAGAATGCAGAACGGACCGTCGCTCTCGCCGAACACGGTCGCGACAAACGGTGCGAAGCGATGCTTGAGGTGGAACACGACGGTGAGCGCATCCGGCGTTTCGACGCGCTTGACCACGTCGTAGCCGTGCCGTGAAACGATGTCGTTGGCTGGGTTCATGATGAGATCGTAGGTGAACTTGACGTCTTGGCTCGTGAACGGCCGGCCGTCCTGCCAGCGGACGTGCTGGCGCAAACGGTAGCGAATAGTCAGACCGTCGGCGCTGATGCCCCCGTTGCGTAGCGTCGGTACGTCGTCCGCGAGGTCCGGCACGAAATGACCGTGGGCGTCGATGGTGACGAGCAGATCGTCAAAAAGCCGGTCGAGCGCCGCCTCGAAGGGTTGGGTCGACAGAAGCGGGTTGAGCGTCCGCGGGACGGTCGAGGTTCCGATGCGCAGCGTATCCGGGACCGTCCATGCGTGGCGCACCGAACCGGCGGGCGGCACCGCGGCCGGTTCGCGCGTGCATGCCATCGCGGACAGCAGGGTCAACGCGCCGGCCGCCGCGCCGGCGCGGGCGTGTCGAGCTACGGTACGAATTTACTTTTCGCGCGCCGAATAACGCTGTGCATCGCCGTTTGCTGCTCGCTGCCGGATGCCGCGCCCTGCGCGCGAAGGCTGCGTGGCTGGGCGATTCCCATGGTCGCGCCCGTTCGAGCGCCGATTCTCCGATGGCGCTTGTCGCCGCGGCGCACTCGTGCTACTATCGGGAGCCAACCGTGCACTTTGTCGACGGTCGGCAGAGCTTGTTATTTTTATTGGAGTAGCAATCGTGAGCATCTCCCGGAGCGCCTCTTTCCGTTCCGTTTCGGCCGGCGTGGTGGCGCTCGCGATCGTCTGCTGCGCGTTCGCGAGCGCACCGGCGCGGGCGCAGACGCCGCTCCCCGTGGTTCCGTCGCCCGGCACGCAAACGGCAACCGGCAACGTCACCGGCGTGATCACCGATCAAAGCCAGCAGCCCGTCGCGGGCGTGAGCATCGAAGTATCGGGCGCCGTGCTCAAACGTACGACGACGGATGCGGCCGGCTCGTTTGAGATCGACGAGTTACCGTCCGGGTCGTATCGGATAAACATCACCAAAGGCGGTTTCACGCCGCTGCAGGATAGCGTGACCGTCACGGCCGGCGCCAACACGGTCGCCAAGCTGCAATTGACGCCGGCGGCGCTGAACTCGATCAAAGAGATCGGCCGCGTGTCGGTCTCGCGTGCCGGCGCCAACGCGCTCAACACGTCGACGGCGGCGGTGGCGACGATCTCGGGCAGCACGTTCATCGATCAGGGCCAGCTCAACGTGAACCACGCCCTCAATGAGCTGCCGGGTGTGCAGATCGGCGTGGGTTCGCACTTCGCCGGCGACGGTAATGCCAATAGTTCGAGCCCGATTTTTACCGGCATTCCGCAACTGCGCGGGTCGCTGCCGTACGAAACGGCGTCGCTCATCGACGGTCATCCGATATCGATCGGGGCATTCGGCACGTTCAATCAGGTGTTTCTCAATCCGTATGTGCTGAAAGATACAGAAATCGTGAAAGGGACGGGTGCTTCGGCG
>PLAE01000223.1:246-6330 GCA_003134035.1 Candidatus Velthaea versatilis | reverse complement strand
TCGCAGAAGCGCACGATCGTGCGGTAGCGGCGGCGGCCGTTGGTGGCGTGGTAGAGCGCACCGTAAATCGGCGGGGCAAAGCGGAGGGCCGCACTATACGCCGGCCCCAATTTCGAGAGTGGAAACGTGCAGTGGGTGGCGATATCGTCGATCCGCCACTCGAAACGCGTCCCTCCATCGATCTCGTCGAGCGCGGCACCGATGGCCATCGCTCCGGCGCGGTGGCCGCCGCCGGTATCGGAGATCAAGAAGAGGACGCGTTTGGTCATCCGGTGGGTGACTTTCGTTGCTTCAAGGCGCGCAGGGCAGATGCACTACGGCGATTGCGGGTTCGCATCACGCGCAGGGCCGCGGCGCGACGGCGCCGAGGCGAGATCGCGCGCAGCCACGCGATCGTGTTTCGAGCCGGCGCATCATAGAAGCGGAAGATGTCGCCGAACTCGATGTCGGGATTGCGGTGGTGTCCGTCGTGATCCTCCGGCAACACGATCTGAAAGATGCGGCTCAGGCGCACGAGCCAGGCCGGGCTTACCCAGCCGATCTCGCACGTGTGGCGCCATAGGACGTGCAGGTGACCAATGACCAGACCGCTGATCGCACCCAGCGCGGCGGCGCGTCCGAACATCGCGAGGATGCCCGCAATGACGAAGTAGGGCAGCGCGCCGAGCAATCCGTCGAGCAGAACGGACGGATTGCGCGAGACGATCGAGTGCTCCCAATAGGAACGCGTATTATCGTGATGCGTTCGAAGGTGCAGCTTGCCCCAAATGTGCTGCGGCACGTGGTAAAAGAACGTCGAGCAAAAGTCGCCGGCTACCAAGAGCACGCCGAGTGAAACGCAAAACATCACCAGATCTTGAAAAGACACGATATGACGAGCTTACGTCCGAACGTTGAATAACCTGTGAATGAGTTGTGAAGACTGCGCCTGGGAGCCCGGTGTCACGCTTGCCACCGAGGGACTCGCTTGGGAGACGGCTATGCCGGCTGTAATCGCTGCGTCATACCAGCGCGTCGGGTCGACGCTCAATTCGTCGAGCGTGAGTAAAGTTCGCGCAGCTTCGCTAAACCCGTTTTGCCGGTCGCGACGCTGCCGTCGGGCTTGAGCACTTCGACGACGTAATCAGGGTAGTCGTCGGTGAATCGGCGGCGGCGCCAATCATTGACCGTGAACGTGTTCCAGGCAATGCGGTTGTAGCGGCGCTTGTAACCGGGGAGCGCGGTTTTGGCTGCGCCGGAGCGTGCCGCTGCCGGGCGGATGCGAACGGCAAAGCCTTCGAATTCTTGGATTTCGCGTGCGATTGCATCGATGGTCGGCATGGTCACCGTATCTTGCCGAAGCGTTAAAGTAATGCCTGTCGCGGCGCCCGTTCCGAACATTACTTTTTATCAAAAGTAAAACAAAATAGGAAATTGTCCGATTTGTCGCACAAACGACGGCGGGCGAAAACGCGTGACTTCGGCTTCGCTTGGTACACCCGGACTGTTGGTTCGCCCGGTACACCCCGGCGCGGACGAAACGCGAAGTGGAGTGCCCGCAGTGCGGTCGAAGTATACTGCCGCACCCGTCGCGCGCGCGCCGTAGTCGCTTAGTGCGACGCGCCGTTCGGTACGTTGAGTTCCCAGCGGTAGCCGTCAAGATCGTGAAACCAGATACCCATGTTCGGCGAACCGGGCGCTTCGGGCCCGATCTCGTCGCCGGGGTCCTCGAGTTCGACGGCGCGGCCGCGGAGGTCGGCCAGGGCCTCGCGCAGCGCCGCCATCGACGGCAAGTGGAAGGACATGTGTTCGAGTACCGCGGGATCGGGCTTGCCGCGTGCGAGCACGATCGTCACGGCATCGGTTCCAACCGCGACGCCGCCGTCGAAATCGAACTGCCGCTCGACCCCGATCTTCTCGACCCACCAGCGCGCGCTGCGCTCCGGGTCGCTGACGCTGATGACGAAATGGCCGACCGGACCAAGCTCCCAACTCATGCCATGCTCCTACCCGAGAAGACGCCGCCGAGTCGCGAGCGGGCAGCGCAACCGGAGTGCGCTTCGTCACTCGACTTGAAGAGCTGCTCTTCATTTGCGGCGGCGTTCGCCGATATTCACGATAACGTGCCCAGTCCGCACTGCAACATCTCAAGGAAGAGAGTAAGTTTTTTATGGATACCCCCGAGAATCTCGATGCGTTCCTTTCCAATCTCTTACAAGCGAGAACAGAAGAGGAACCCGCCGCGCCGCATGTTGAGCTGGATGATGACGATCGCGCCTTCGTCGAACGGATCATGGATTCGGTGACCACCGGGAGCAAGGGCATCTTTGTCGTTCTGCACCCCAACGACCGGATGCAGTATATGCTGCTCAATACCAATCGCGCCGGTGCGATCGCCTTGCTGGCCAAGGTGATGCAGCGAACCGCGGAAGCCCTCGAAGCGGATTTGGAGTAAACCCGACGCAGGAACGCCCGGCGCGAGCGCGCCGGGCCGACACACAAACGCCCGGCGCGAGACGCGCCGGGCGTTTGTGCGCTGTGCGCTACTTGTTAGGGGGTTCGAGCGACATTGGGTTTGAGCGCGAGCCGGTCGAGCATCGCCGGCGTCGGCAATTTGATGTCGCGGGCCAGGCGCAACGCGGCCAGGATCCGGATCGTCAGATAGGTCGCGTCGAACTCGAACCAGCGCAGACCGTGACGGGCCGAGAACGGGAAGGCATGATGGTTGTTGTGCCAGCCTTCGCCCCAGGCCAGGAACGCGACCCACCAATTATTGGTGGACTTGTCGCCCGTGCGGTACGTCTGGTAGCCGTCATGATGCGCGGCACTGTTGACCAGCCACGTGATGTGATACGTCGCGACGCAGCGTACGAAGACGCCGTAGACGAGCCACGACCAGCCGCCGATTGCGAAGAGAACCAGACCTAAGGCGACCTGCCACCACACATACGTGTTTTCGAGAAACACGTAAAATTTGTCGTTGGCGAGATCCGGCGCCAAGCGCAACTGCTCGGCTTTGCTCAGCCGTGCATCGTTGTAGCGATAGAGCCACTGCATGTGCGCCCAGCGCAAGCCGCGATTCACGTCGTGCGGATCGCCCTCGCGATCGGTGTGGGCATGATGCGCACGATGCGTCGCGATCCATTCGATCGGGCCGCCTTGAAGCGCCAGCGTGCCGAGGATCGCGACGGCGTATTCGAGCGGTTTGACCACTTTGAGGCTGCGGTGCGTCAGCAAGCGGTGAAAGCCCAGCGTGATGCCGAACGCGCCGGTGAGATAGTAAAGCACCGTCGCGACGATGATGGCGCTCCAAGAAAATGTATGGGGCAGAAAGACGGCCAACGCACCAACGTGCACGGCGGCGAGACCAACCCCCGTTCGGAGAGCATACGGGTCGCGCGTCTGTGAAACAGCTTGCATATGCTACTCTCCGTGCGGAGACGGGGCCCCGTTCTCCTGTGGGCGAACCAAAGGGTAACGCAACGCTGATGTTTCGCGCTACCCAGGCGATGCCGCCGGGCGTGGTTCGGGCGCGCCGCATTCGATTCGGCTTTGGCCTAAATCGATCACATACGGACGGCAGCGGGCGGCGAACGCGAAGCCGAGATGTCCGATGTGCTGACCTCGCACGGCAGCGATCGGCACGCGATCCAGCGAGCGTCCGCCGATTCTTGCGCGATCGAGTTCGCCGCGCAGCGCGTCCATCGGCGCCGCGCCCAAACCGCGCGCCGACCCCGCGGTCTGGACCGTGAAAAGCGCGGTGTCTTCGCGGTATTCGTCGTAGCCGATCGAGACGAGTCCCGAGTCGCCGGTATCGACGAGCATCGGCTCACTGTGCTCGCGGTCGCCCAAACGCACCTGCGCATACGGTAAGCCGCCCGCAAACTCAAGCGCGATCGGATCGCCGGCGGCGGCGTCGCCGGTTTTCGCGATCGAGACGCGCGTCCCGGATTCGAAACCGATGCGCAGGCTCGCGAGCGCATCGCTGCCCAGGATCACGTCGAACGGTGCGAGCCGGTCGCTCGGCACCACCGCCAGGTGAAGACGCTCAAACGTCGCCGGGCCGACCGACAGCGGGCCGGCATCGATCACTCCGGTGAGATACGTCGCCAAGCCGCCGATCTCGATCCGGCCGCGGGGCTCGAGGCCCAGGCGTTCGGCGAACGCGAGCGTCACGGCGCTGGGCGTCGTTCCGGTGTCGATCAGACAGTTCGCGGCCTGCGCCGCGACGGTGCACGGCACGATCGGCAGCACCGCCGAGACCAGCGGAACCGTTCCTGACCGGCCGACCGCGACGTGCGGGCCGGCCGGCGGCTCGAGCGGCGCGCCGGGCTCGACGATTCGATCGTACTCCAGGGACGCATAGAGGACCGTCGAGCCGGAAACGGTCGCCGCGAGGCGCCGGTACAGCGTGCGGTCCGGAAGCTCGACGCCGGTCAGCCGCCGGGTGCGGGCGTCGGCGACGGCGACGAGCTCGGCGCCGCGCGGTGCGGTCACCGCAAAGCGCAGCTCGCCGTTCGCGCTGGCCGGCGGCGAGACGCTGCCGCCGGCGCTCAAGAACGCGGGTTCGGCGAACGCGGTCGAGGCGATCGCGGCGTAGGTGCGCTCGAGAGCGTCATCGGCACCGCCGGCGGGGAGCGGTGTTCCGTTGATGCCGAACGTCGCCGCGTGATCGCCGTCGAACCAGGTCCCCCGGCACAGGTCGGCGGCGCAAATCCGATCGAGCCGGGCCGGCCCGGCCACTTCGAGCGTTCGCGTCTGGGCTTGTCCGTCGCGCTCGAAGGCGGTTTCGGCGCGCAGATGGCGGCCGGCCGGATGACCCGCGGCGTCCGCGATCGCCGCAGCCGGGTTGACGGCCGGGGCCGCCGCGAGGTTCGCCGCGGCGAGCAGCAGTGCGGCAACGGGGACCGCGGTCCGGCGAGGCGCACATCCCATGCCATGGAGTTCCATCCCATCGACGGCTACCTCCTCGACGGCCGGCCAGGGAAGGGCGAGGCGATCGCGGCGGCGCTGCGCGAGCAAGTTGACACCGAACGGGCGCTGCCCTTTTATCGCGCGCTCGAAGCGCTGGGCGCTCGCGCCGCCGATGAGGCGCTCATCGCGCTGCGGCTGGTGATCGCCGGCCACGCGCCGGACGACGCCGCCGTCCGGCGCGTGCGCGGCTTGGCTCGGCTCGCGCGGACCAGCGAACCCGCGGCGCAAGCCGATGCCTTTGCCAAGGCCGGCGATACCCTGACCGATCTTGCCGCGCTGCGGCCCGACCCGGCCGCCCTGCGCGCGGCGGCGCGGGCCGCCTATCGCGCGACGTTTTGAGCGCGGTGTGCGTTAGCACTCCGCTATGCTTGCGCGCTCGGTCTGTGCGGCTGTTTTCGTCAGTACGCTGATACTCGCACCCGCCGCAGCGCCGGCCGCTCCGACCTCCGCGCCGGGTTCGACCGCGTCTCCGACGGCCGACCATGCGCGCGACGGCGGGATCATCAGCGGGAAGATCACCAGCGTCGACTTGCAGCACAACCTCATCGCGGTCAACCGCACCGCGATCAGCGTGATGCCCTCGACCCAGATACAGGGCAACGACCCCGGCTACCACGCCATCACCGATCTGCGCCTGGGGATGTCGGTCGAGGTCTACACGAGCCAAATCTCGGGCCGTTACATCGCCCAGATCATTACCTTGAGGTAATGCCCGACCGCGCCGAACTGGCCGCGTTGGCGCGCAGCGTGTTCTGCGTTGGATTTGCGGGCAGCGCGCCTGCTGCGCTCCCGCTCGCGCAATTGCGGGAGTTCGGACCCGGCGGCGTGATCCTGTTTGCGCGCAATATCGGCGCGGCGTCCGAGCTGCGGGCCGCGGTCACGGCGCTGCGCGGCGTCTCGACGCTGCCGCCGCTCGTCGCAGTCGATCAGGAAGGCGGCCGCGTCGCCCGGATCGCCGATCCGGCGCTCGTCGCGGCGCTGCCGTCGGCGATGGCGCTGGGGGCCGGCAGCGACGCGGCGCAGTGCCGGCGCGCGGGAACGCTCGTCGGCCGCGACTTGGCGCGGCTGGGCTTCAGTGTGGACTTTGCGCCGTGCGCCGATCTCGCGCTCGATCCGCGCAACACGGTGATC
>PLAE01000223.1:0-201 GCA_003134035.1 Candidatus Velthaea versatilis | reverse complement strand
GATCGACGGCGACGCGGCGGCGATCGTGATGACCGCGCACATCGTGGTCGAAGCACTCGACCCGCACGCCCCCGCGACGCTGTCGGCGGCCGTGCTGACCGGACTGCTGCGCGGCGACCTCGGTTTCCGCGGCGTGATCGCGACCGACTGTTTGGAGATGGACGCGATCGCCGGTACCGTCGGCACGAGCGCGGGTGCCGT
>PLAE01000258.1:6991-7255 GCA_003134035.1 Candidatus Velthaea versatilis | reverse complement strand
AACTGCCGGGGCGCTTACGCGCATAGCCGATCAACCAGCGCATCTCCATCGCCTGGCGGCGGTCGGGACTGACTTCCATCGGAACCTGATAGTGCGCGCCGACGACCCGTCGCTGGCGAACCTCGACCAGCGGCATCGCGTTGCCCAACGCCTGCGTGAAGATGTCCATCGGATCGCGCCCCACCTTCTGCTCGATAAGCGCCAGCGCTTCATAGGTGATTTTTTCGGCCGTCGATTTTTTACCGGCCAGCATGACCTTGTTGA
>PLAE01000258.1:0-6913 GCA_003134035.1 Candidatus Velthaea versatilis | reverse complement strand
GCAGGTTATGGCCGATGCCCGGAATGTAGGCGGTTACTTCCTCGCCGTTCGTAAGGCGCACGCGCGCGACTTTCCGCAACGCCGAATTCGGCTTCTTAGGAGTAATGGTCTTGACTTGGGTGCAGACGCCGCGGCGCTGGGGATTGCCGGCAACCTCAAACGAACGCAGCGGCAGGTCAGGATGACCCGGCTTCGGCCCCGTTTGGACCACGCGGAAGGCCGGCGTCTTGACCTTTTTTTGCTGCTTTTCGCGGCCCTTACGGACCAATTGGCTGATCGTTGGCACTTTCGTCCCCTTGACGCACACAAAGATGGCCGCACCGTCGGTGGGCCGGAACCCCCGGATTATATCAAGGCCGACCTTCCGCGTCAACGCAGGGGAGGTCCGGCGCGGTCGTCGCCGGTCGTCGACGGCTCTCCTGGGGAAGACAGGAGCGTGGGCCGATGTGCAATACGTCAACAAGTACTCGTAAACGGGACCTTCGGTCGTTGGGTATTTTCGGCGAGTCGGGAAAGCCATACTCATGAGCGCTAGGCCCTTGTTGTCCATCGTCGTCCCATTCTATAACGAGGCCGAGATGGTCGAATCCACCGTCGCGGCCCTCGTCCGTGACGATGCCGAGTTCATCTTCGTCGATGACGGCAGCAGCGATGCGACCGGCGACCTGTTGCGCGAGGCCGCCGTCAAGTGGCCGAATATCCAGGTCATCGTGCACGCGAAAAACCAGGGCGCCAACGCCGCCTTGCTCACCGGTCTGTACGCGGCGACGGGCGAATCGATCGTCGTGCTCGACGCCGACTTGAGCTACGGGCCCGAGCACGTCGATGCGCTGGCTTCCGCTCTGCGCGCGCAGTACGCGGCGATCGCGGTCGCTTCGCCGTACCACCTCGACGGGACGGTTCACAATGTCCCGCCGACTCGCCTCGCGCTCAGCGTGGCCGCCAATCGCTTCTTCCGCAGCGTTACGCGCTCTCACGTCGCAACCTACACGGGGATGGTGCGGGCCTATAGCCGCAACTTTCTGTCGCGCGTCGACCCGCGCACCCTCACGGGCGAGATCAACTGCGCCCTGATCCTGGCCGCACTCTCCCGCGGCGAACGCGTCGTCGAAGTCCCCGCGCGGCTGGCCTGGCCCGAGATGCGCCGGGCCGAATCCCGACTTTCCGCTCGCTCCCTTGCCCGACGGACGGGGGCTGTGCTCGCCTCACTTCGCCACGTACCCCTTCCAAAAGTCCCATTTTCCCCAACCCCGATGCTTCCTATGAGTCCAACAGCCCCGGGGTATGCTTCGAACACAACTCGCCATAAGGATTGGAACGGATGATTCAGCCATTGCCGGAGATTTTCGCGCTTCCCTCAGATCAGGACGCGACCGGCCGTACATTCGATCAAGTTGAACTTGATTATTTGCGTCAGGCGCTCGATAGTGGCGTCTTGACATCGACCAAAGGCTACTTCACCAAGACCTTCGAAAAGGAATTCGCCGAACTGCTGGGCGCCAAGCACGCCCGCGCTTGCGCTTCCGGCAGCGCCGCCATTCATATTGCCGTCGCCGCGATCGATCCCGAACCGGGCGACGAGATCATCACCACCTCCATTACGGACATGGGCGCGCTTACCCCGATCATCTATCAGGGCGCGATCCCGGTTTTCGCCGACGTCGACCCGATCACGCTCAACGTGACCGGCGCGACGATCGCCGCCAAGATCTCCCCCAAGACCAAAGCCATCATCGTTACCCATCTGTTCGGCAACCCGGCACCGATGGACGAAATCATGGATGTCGCGAACCGCGCCGGTATCCCGGTCATCGAAGACACCGCCCAGGCCATGCTCGCGACATACAACGGCAGAACCGTCGGCACGATCGGCGCGATCGGTTGCTTCAGCCTGCAGCAGGGCAAGCACATCACCACCGGTGAGGGCGGCGTCGTCGTCACCAATGACCCGGCGCTCGACCGCAAGATGTATCTCTACATCAATAAGGGCTGGGGTTACGGCGATCCGAAACCGGACCACTACTTTCTCGCGCTCAACTACCGCGTGAGCGAACTGCAGGGCGCGGTCGCCCTCGCGCAACTCCAGAAGCTGCCGTCCGTCGTCCGCCGCCGCCAGAATCTCGCGGCGCAGTTCGACGCCATGATCGCGGACATCCCCGGCATCTCGGCGCCCAAAGTCGCCGCGAATTCCGAGTGCGCGTATTGGAAGTACACGCTGCACGTCGACAGCGACGTCATCAAGGGCGGCCCGGTCGCACTCGGCAAAATGCTCGGCCTTTCCAAGATCATGACGGCCCCCCGCTACATCGTCAAACCGGCCTTCGCCTGCGAAGTGATCCGCGATCACAAGACGTTCGGCAAGAGCCAGTGGCCGTTCACTCTGGCCCGGCCCGAAGCCGTCGATTACTCGCTGGAAAAATTCCCCGGCACAGTCGAGGGACTCGAGCATTGCTTGGTTCTGCCGTGGAACGACCGTTACGATGAAGGCCACCTGCTCCACATCGAGCGCAGCCTGCGCGCGGCGGTCAAGGAGCTGACGGCATGATTCGGATCGCCATCGTCGGCGCGGGCGCCATCGCGCGCGCCCACGCCGACGCGCTCGCGGCTTCGCCGCATTTCAAGCTGGTGGCGGTCGTCGACGTCGACGCCGCTCGGGCCGCAGCGCTCGCCGATAAATTCGGCGCGCGCTCGGCGACCGTTCTCGACGCGCTTACCGACGGCTCGGTCGACGCGGCCATCGTGAGTACCCCGCCCAACACCCACCGCGACGTCGCGACCGCGCTGCTCGAAGCCGGCGTGCACGTGCTGTGCGAGAAGCCCTTCGCGATCGGCCGCGACAACGCGCGCGCCATGGCCGACACGGCCAAGCGCTGCGGCCGCGTACTGACCATGGCGACGAAGTTCCGCTTCGTCAACGACCTCACGATCGCACGCGACGCGATCGCCGCGGGCAAGATCGGCACGCTCTACCGCGTCTCGAACACCTTCGCGTCGCCCGTCGACATGACCGGCCGCTGGAACCTCAATCCCGAGGCCAGCGGCGGCGGCGTCATCATCGATAACGGCACCCACTCCGTCGACATCATGCGCTACATTCTCGGACCGATCGAAAGCGTGCGCGCCGTCGAGTCCGCCAAAGACCGCGTGTATCCCGGTGTGGAAGATACGGCCCGCATCGAATGCCACAGCGTCGGCGGCGTCTTCGGACGCATCGACCTCTCCTGGAGCGAGCAGAGCACGGGTCCGTGGTTCATCTCGATTCTGGGCAGCCGCGGCGGCATCGATATCGGCTGGAAAGGCTCGCGCCGCCGATTCGACGGCACCTCCGAGTACACGCCCTTCGGCGTCGGCTACGACAAAGTCGCCGCGTTCGCGGGCCAAGTCGCGGATTTCGCGGCCGCGATCCGCGGCGAACGTCCGACGACGACCTCGCTCGATGAGGCCGTCGCATCGGTCGACGTCATCGACGCGGCGTATGCTTCGATGCGGGCGGACCGTTGGATCGCCGTCGGCGGCGTGACGATGAATCCCCCAGCATTGCGAGTTGTGGGGTGACACTCATTCGCTCCGACGAACGGGTCGATGTTCGCATCCACCCCTCCGCTCTCGTCGAAGACCGCGTCGCCATCGGTGCCGGAACGAGCGTTTGGGACGGGGTCCACATCCGTCACGGGGCCTCGATCGGCGAGCAGTGCATCATCGGCGAAAAGACGTACATCGCATACGACGTCAAGATCGCCGACCGCTGCAAGATCAACGCCAGCGTCTACATCTGCGCGGAAGTCTCGATCGAAACGGGCGTGATGATCTCGGCTCACACCGTCTTTACCAACGACCGTTTCCCGCGCGCCTGCACTCCGGATCTTACCGAACTCCTGCCCTCCGATCCCGACGAGATGACCCTCGCGACGCTCGTGCGCGAAGGCGCGACGATCGGCGCGAACTGTACGATCGGCAGCGGGATCATCATCGGGCGCTTCGCGATGGTCGGCATGGGTTCGATCGTCACGCGCAGCGTGCCCGACTTCCACCTCGTCATCGGACAGCCGGCCCAGACGATCGGATACGTCTGCCGCTGCGGCCAGTTGCTCCATCGGACCCACGGGCTCAAGCGCTACACCGGGCGCCTGGTGTGTTCCCGCTGCGAGCGCGCCTACATCGTCGCCGATAACGCGGTTGCGGAAACCGCGTGATCGACGAGAGCGTACTTGTCCGCCAAAACGAGGATTCGGAGGGGCAACGCGTCGCCGTCGTGGGCGGCGGCGTCGTGGGCTGCGTCGTCGCTTTGCGGCTCGCCTCCTCCGGGCGCCGAGTCACCCTCTTCGAGGCAGCGCCCGCGCTGGGCGGATTAGCCGCACCTTGGGAGCTTGGCACGCTGACGTGGGACCGGCACTATCACGTCATCTGTGAATCCGACGCCAATCTGCGCGCCCTCTTGCGCGACCTCGATCTCGAACGCGAGATTCACTGGTCGTCCGTGCGCACCGGTTTCTTCACCGGCGGCAAGCTGCACGAGTTCACGTCGTTGCGCGACTTTCTCGCCTTTCCGCCCTTGCGGATGCACGAGAAGCTGCGCTTGGGCGCCGCGATCGTCTATGCATCGCGGGTCAAGCTCGATACCTTGCGCCGCATCACGGCCGCCAAGTGGCTCACGCAGTTGTGCGGGCGCCGCGTGTTCGCGCAAATCTGGGAACCGCTGCTGCGCGCGAAACTCGGCGCGAACGCGCCGAACGTCGCCGCATCGTTTATCGCGGTAACCATCCGCCGCATGTTCGGGGCGCGCACCAATTCCGGGGGCGCCGGGAAAGGCGCCGAGCGGTTCGGTTCCGTCGTCGGCGGGTACGCGCGCATCTTGTCCGTATTGCGCGAAAAGCTCGAAAGTGCCGGGGTCGAGATTCGCACCAGCACGCCGATCGAGCGGATCAGCGCGCGCGGCAGCGGTGTCGATCTGATCGTCAACGGAGCAAGCGAAGCCTTCGAGCACGCCATCGTGACGGCGCCGGTTCCGGTCGTCGCGGCGCTGATTCCCGAGCTGACCGAAACCGAGCGCGCGCGGCTTTCCGGCGTTCCCTATGCCGGCGTGGTCTGCGCATCGCTGCTGCTCGACCGGCCGATCAGTCCCTACTACATCATGAACATCACCGATCACTGGGTGCCCTTCAGCGCGGTGATCGAGTTCTCGAATGTTACCGGGATCGAACAGTTCGCCGGCAAGTCGCTCGTCTATCTTCCAAAGTACGTCGCAACGGACGATCCGCTCTTCGCGCAAGACGACGAAGCGATTCGCCACTCGTTCATCTCCGCGTTGATACGGATGATCCCCGGCTTCGATCCGGCCGGCGTCGCGGCATTCCGCGTCTCCCGCGTGCGCAATGTGTTCCCGTTCCCGATCGCATCCGCGCCTTACGATCCGCCGGCTTTCGCCACGTCGCTTCCGGGCGTGACGTTGGCCACGGCCGCCCAAATCGATGACGCCACGCTCAACGTCGATCGCAGCATTGGTCTGGCGAACGCGGCCGCAAACTATCTCCTCAATGCGACCCCACAAGGAACTTCACGATGAAGCCGCCCGCCAGCCTGTCACTCGATCTCGATAATGCGTGGTCGTATCTCAAGACGCGCAACGACGAATCGTGGCGCACCTACCCGTCGTATCTCGACCAAGTCGTGCCCGACGTGCTCGCTACGATGGATCGCCACGCGCTGGCGCTGACGGTCTTCATCGTCGGCCGGGACGCGGCGCTGCCCGCGAACCGCGATGCGATGGCACAGCTGGGCGCCAGCCGGCATGAGATCGGCAACCACTCCCACGAGCACGAGCCGTGGATCACCGGACGCTCGACCGCCGAGATCGCCGGCGAAATCGGGCTCGCGCAAGACTCGATTGCAAGCGGCACCGGGCGCCGGCCGTGCGGCTTTCGCAGCCCCGGCTACGCGCTGGCGCCGGCCGTGCTCGACGCGCTCGGAACACTCGGCTTCTTATATGACGCGTCGTCGCTGCCGACGTGCATTGGACCGATCGCCCGCGCATATTATTTTGCGACGGCGAAGATGACGCCCGAAGAACGCGAACAGCGCAAAGCACTCTTCGGCTCCGTGCGCGATGCGTTTCGGCCGCTCAAACCGTATATGGTCGAGACCCGCGCCGGCTCGCTGCTCGAACTTCCGGTCACGACGTTTCCGGGCGTGCGGCTGCCGATTCACTTCAGTTATGTGCTCTATTTAGCCGAACGCTCGGAACTCGCGGCGATGACGTATTTCCGAACGGCGATGTGGGCATGCTTGGCCGGAGGAGTGCAGCCGTCCCTGCTGTTGCATCCGCTGGACTTTCTCGTCGCGGACGACTTTCCGTCGCTGGCGTTCTTTCCGGCCATGCACATGGAACGCGCACGCAAGCGACGCGTCCTGGACGCAGCGCTGGATGAGTTCGCGCGGCATTTCGACATCGTCGGCACGGGTGAACACGCACGCCGGATGATCGAGCGGCTCACCAGCGGAGCGACCGTCGCGGCATAAGTGGATATGGCTGGCCCCGGTGGCGTTCGGCCTTCGGCCGAGCCGGCGGTGGCGGCTGTTAGCCGACAACCGCGCCGGGGGCGGGGAACGGTGATTCGGTCGCCCAATCTACGCTGGAATGTCCCGGCGTTCAATCCTCGTGATTGGCTCTGGTCCGATCGTCATCGGTCAAGCCGCAGAGTTCGATTACGCCGGTGTTCAAGCGTGCCGCGCGCTGCGAGCGGAAGGCCATCGGGTCGTCCTCGTCAACTCGAATCCGGCCACGATCATGACCGATACGGAGACCGCCGCCGCGATCTACATCGAGCCGATCAACTGGCGCACCGTGGCAAGGATTAATGAGCGTGAACGGCCAGACGCGCTGCTGCCGACGATGGGCGGGCAGACCGCCCTGAAC
>PLAE01000165.1 GCA_003134035.1 Candidatus Velthaea versatilis | reverse complement strand
CCGCCTCCATCGCCGCCGATCGCGCGCGCCTCGATGCCTTGCCCGCGACCGACGCGATCGCGACGCTCACGGCGCTGTCCGCGAGCACGATCGCCGCGGCCGTGCGCGGCTGCGCGCCGCCCGGCGCCACGGTCATCGCCGCCGGCGGCGGCGTGCACAACCCGGCCTTGGTCGCCGGTCTGCGCGCGCGGCTGCCGGACCATCCGCTCGCGCTCTCCAACGCGTTCGGCATCGATCCGGATGCGAAGGAAGCGGCGCTCTTCGCGCTGCTGGCCTACGAACTCGCGCGCGGACGTCCGGCAAACGTGCCGAAGGTGACGGGAGCGCGTGGGCCGCGCCTGCTGGGGGCACTCGCGCCGCACGATCCGGCGGCGCTGGCGGCGGCCGTGCGCCGCGAGGAGGAACCATGATCGCAGTCGGTGTCGATGCCGGCGGAACCGCGACGGTCGCCGCCGCTTCGCGCAATGGGTTACCATTCGGCCAAGCGACGGGGCCGGCGGCCAACGCCGTCACGGCCGGCGTCGGCGCCGCGGGCGAGACGATCATCGCCACGGTGTGCGCGGCGCTCGGTGGCGAACGGCCCGACAGCATCCACGTCGGCGCGGCGGGCGCCGCCCGGGACCAGATCGCCCGCGGCCTCGAAGCGCTGCTCGTCCAAGCGTTTCCGGGCGTCCGCGCGGCGGCCGGCCACGACGCCGAGATCGCGTTGCGCAGCGCGGTCGCCGCGGGTCCGGGCGTCGTCCTCGTCGCCGGAACCGGATCGGTGGCCTACGCGGAGAACGGTCCGGTGCGCGCGCTCGTCGGCGGTCACGGCCATCTCATCGGCGATGAGGGATCGGCGTTCGCGATCGGCATGGCCGCGATCCGGCTCTACGCGCGCGTGCTCGACGGCCGTGCGGCGCCCGACGAAACCACCGACCTCGTCGCGCGCGTCCTGCAAGCCGGCGACCGCGGCTCGCTGCACGCGGCCCTCTACGACCGGCGCCCAGCACCGAGCACGATCGCGGCGCTCGCACCGAGCATCATCGCCTTTGCCGGCAAAGGCAACCGCGCCTCGACCAAGCTCGTTCAGGAGGCCGCCCGGGACCTCGGCGATGTGCTGAAGGCCGCCACGCGCAGCGCCGGATTCGGCGACGCGACACCGCCGATCGTGCTCGCCGGCGGCCTGCTGCGCGAGAACAGCCTGCTAACCTTCCTGCTCGAAACGCGGATCACCGGCGATTTCACAGGCGCCGAAATCCGGCGCGCCGGCGTCGAGCCCGTCGGCGGTGCTTTGCGGCTGGCCGAAGCGGCCGCCGCGTTGGCGTGACGCTGCCGCTGCCCGCCACCGAAGGCGTCGACGGCGCGACGGCGGAGATCGATACGCTCTCGGACGTCGAGCTCGCGCGGACGCTGATCGAAGCGCACCGCGGCGCAGTCGATGCCGCCGCGGCCGCCGCCGGCGACCTCGCTCGCGCGATCGAGATCGTGGCCGCGGCGCTGGGCGCCGGCGGCCGGGTGATCGTGGTCGGCGCGGGCACGAGCGGCCGGCTCGCTGTGCTCGATGCCGCCGAACTCCCGCCGACCTTCGGCGTCGATCCGGCGCTGGTGCAAGGCCGCATCGCCGGCGGCGACGGCGCGCTACGGCGGTCGGTCGAAGGTGCGGAAGACGTCGCCGTCGCCGGCGCGCACGCCTTGGACGATCTCGTTGCGGGAGACGTGGCGATCGGCGTTTCGGCCAGCGGCGGCGCACCCTACGTGTGCGCGGCGCTGGGCGCGGTTCGACCGCGCGGCGTGCACGCGATCGCGATCGTCAACGCGCGCGAGAGCGCGCTCGCCGCGGCGGCCGCGATCGGTATCGTGCTGGCAACCGGCGCCGAACCGATCGCCGGCTCGACGCGCATGAAAGCCGGTACCGCGCAGAAGATCGCGCTCAACACGATTTCCACCGGCGCCATGATTCGGCTGGGAAAAACCTACGGCAACCGGATGATCGACGTCGTGGTCACGAACCGCAAGCTGCGCGAACGCGCGCTGCGGCTGGTGCGTGAAATCGCCGGCGACGTCGATGCGGCGGCGCTGCTCGCCCAGGCCGGGGGCCGGGTGAAAACCGCGGTCGTCATGGCGCATTCGCACTGCGATCGGGAGGCTGCCGAGGCCGCGCTCGCGGCGGCGCGCGGGCGGCTCGCCGCGATCATCGGCCCGGCGCGAAGATCGCCGCCGTTACCGTAAGTCCGCGCGCCGCGACAAACGCGAGCAGGCCGGCGTCGCCGTTGGCGGCGATCTCCGTGCGCGCCACGTCGAGTGCCGCCAGCCGCGCGGCGAGCGCGGCGAGCATCGCGGTCGCGATGCCGCCGCGGCGCGCCGCTGGGATGACGTAAAGGTCGCGGACGACCGCGGTGAGACCGCCCGCCGCGGTCGATACCGTGTACCCAACCGAACAGCATCCAAGAGCGGTGTCTTCGCGATAGGCCAGCCAAACGAAACCGTAGTCTTCGCGCTCGACAAACAGGTTGAGCGCATCGCTGAGGCGGGCTTCGTCGGCGCGAAACGCGCGCATGAGCGTCAGCGCGTCGTAGCGTTCGGGTCCGGCCATCGGGCGGCATTCGGTGGGATCGACCGAGTGGTTCGCGTCGCTTGTCACCACCGGCGGTTCTGCGCGTTGCGCGCGCGGTCTTACCGAATGCGGCGTGAAGCCGAGGAGCACGTCAACGCAGCGCGAGAACCGGGCCGCGCGCTGTGCGCTTGGCTTCGTACATCGCTTCGTCGGCGGCCGCGACGATTGCGTCGCTGCCGATCGCGCGATCCGTCCACGCGACGCCGATGCTCGAACCGGGAGCGCGGTAGCGATGGCGTTGGGTGATGTCGCTCGTCCGGGGCCGACGCGAGTCGCCGACGTCGCCCGAAAGCACCTCAGGCGTTCAGAACATTATCCCAATCGGTCGGGAAATTCGGGGGAGCTACGCCCCATTCGGTGACGCGCTCGTCGCCGACCGCGTATGGATCGAGAATCAACACGTAGCCGACACGAGCCTCGTGCATCGCCTTGCACTTCGGTAGTACGCCGCGGCGCTCTTTGCCTTGACCTTGACTCTTCGAAACGATCTCTACTGCGATTTCAGGGATGAGGTCCCCGATCTGGTCTTGTTCCTCGGGCGTCAACGCGTCAAAGATCTCTGCGCGTACAAGCACCTCGTCCGGCGACACCGTGAGACCGCCGAATTGGAAGAGCGTACTAGATCCAAACGAGACATAGCCGTTGGCTTGGGCCCACATCCAGAGTTTAGCGTTTAAGGCGCTAGTGCGCCGCCCGGAAGCCGGCGTCATCGGGCTCACGATCGTGACCTCTCCGTTGACATACTCAAAACGATAGCCCGGGTTGTCATCCGACCATTGCATGAGCTCTTCGACAGACGGCGGGCTATGACGGAGGGCGATCATCGTTTTCAGCTCAGCTCCGACGAGGGCGCGCAGATGGCACTTGGATGTTGCGCATGGTACGGCGGCAATTGAGGTCCAGAGCTCGTGGGTCAGTATACCACGGGTGCTTTCAGCCCAGAATCGTTGTGAGCGGCGCGTCCTCGAAGAGTGCCGCCCGCCGCACGTATCGCCGCAGCACAGCCGTGGAGCGATGTCTGGCACGCGCATGACCAAACGGCGGCGGGTCCGTTCGCAGCAGTGAGTCAATCACCACGTCGATGGTCGCGTCGTCGAGAATTTCGTCGGGCGTGAGTCGGACGGGCGTGGCTGCCCCTTCCGCAAGCGTCATACCACCCGAGTATGGGCCGGGACGGGCCGCCGCATGAGCCGGGTCTGCGGCGGCTATGCCCGGGCGGCGGCTTCGGCCCGAGTGCGCCGGGACGGGCGCACTGGACGTTTGCGCGCGTGCCATTAGCCGCCGCCCTGCTGGCCCTCACCTTCGTGCTGGTTCCGCTCGACGACCGGCCGGTGACCCTCCAGTTGCCGCAAATGCTTGGCCGGATCGCCGGCGTCCGCGTGGCTGCGCCGCCGCGCGAGCTGTTGGGCAAATACCTGCGCTTCGGCGATCCCGCGGCGCTCGCCGGGTGGCTGCGCGACGACACGCCGCGCGATGCCGCCGCGTTCATCGTCTCGCTCGACATGCTCGCCTACGGCGGACTCGTCGCATCGCGGACGCCGGCGGTCCCGGCGTTTCTGGCCGTCTCGCGGCTGCGTGCGTTCGCCGCGTTCCGGTCCACGCGCCCGGCTGCTTCGTTCGCGGGGTTCGGCACGGTGATGCGGCTGGCTCCGACCGGCGTGCCGGATCTTGGGGCCGCGGCCGGGTTTTTCGCCGCCGGACCGGCCTGGCCGCTGATCCAGGACTACGCCAACCTGCCCGATCCCCCGCGAACCGCGGCGGATCGCGCGACCGCGACCAGGCTGCGCGCGAGCGCCGGCTCGGTGCTCGACGACTATCTCGCGACGCGCCGGCGCGACCGCGACGTCGACCTGTTCGAGCTGCAACTGGTCGCGGAAGGCAGTCTCGACCGGCTCATCCTGGGCCAAGACGACGCCGGCCCGGTCGGCTTGCACTTGCGCGATCTCGCGGCGCTGCGGGCCTACGTCGCGAAGTGGGATATCGGCGGGCGGGCGACGATCGAACCGGGCGCCGACGAACTGGCGATGGCGCTCGTCGGCGCGGAGCTCGCGCGTGAGGCGGCATTCGCGCCGCGCGTCCGAGTGAGGTATTCGCAGCCCGGCGGCGGCGCGCTCAACGACCCGCTCGAGTTCGTGCCGATCGACGCGACGGTCGGCGCGCTCATTCGCGCGTCGGGCGGCGTGCGCGACGATGCGGTACCGATAACGCCCGGCGCGGCGACGCCCGATCGGCCGGATATCGAGCTGTTCGTACGGACACCCGGAACGGACCCCGATGCCGAGCAGCGCTTCGTCGACGCCATCGACGAAGCCGCGCAAGCCGGCCACGTCGTGGCGGTTGCCGACCTCACCTTTCTCGCGCCGGACGACTTCGTGCAACAGCGCAGCCTCGTCGACGAATTGCTGCAGCGCGGCGTGGCCGGCTCGATCGCCGCGTTCGCTTCTTGGAACACCACTGCGAACACGCTGGGGACCGCGATCCCCGAAGCGATCGCGGTCGCGGCCGGCAAACGGATGGGCAGCTACAACGCGCGCGCGCACGCGCAGTTCATGCTCGACCGGTACGCCGACGATTATGCCTTTCACGACTTCACGCGGCCGGCGCTCAACGCGTGGCTGAGCGACCGCGGGATCTCCGATCACACGTATCTCGAACCGATCATCGCCGAGCAGACCACCTGGCAAAACCGCGCCGATCTGTGGCCGCGCACGCTCGCGCTGCTGGCCGCGATCTATCCGCAATACCGCGACGGCGGCTTGACGATCACGCTGCCCTGGGACCGCACGTTCGAAACCGAACTGGACGTGCGGCTGGGCGACGGCGGCGCCGAAAAGGCCGCTCCACGCTGAAGCGGCGTTAAGGCTCCGTGACGGCGTCGGTGCTGTCGTTCGCGCCGAGCGCGCCGTATTGCGGCAGCGCCGAGAGCAGCTTGAGATCCTCGAAAGCGATGGTCACGTCGGGCAGCGAGTCGTCTTCGTCGAAATCGAGCGGACCCAGCGCGGTTTCTTTGGCGATGTAGTCGGCGCCGCCGATGTGCGTGAAGTCGATCAGCCAAGGCACGGTGTCGTAGGGGGCCTTGCTGAAATTCGCGCTGATGAGAATGCGCCGGGTCACAAACGTCGTTGCGTCGACCCACATCTCGCGCAGTCGCAGCCGGCCGGGGTCGTGCGTGGCCTCGAGGCCGAGGTGGTAGGTCTGGCCGCCGTCGAGCATCCCGAGCAGTTTGACGGCATAGTCGTGCGTGGCCGCACCCGTCGTGCCGATGACCGGCAGATTGGGCGGAAACTCGATGTCGCGGCCCGAGCTCACGACGGCGGTTTTCTGGGGCAGCAGCGAGATGCCGAACGAATAACTCACGCCCAGGGCCAACGGTCCGATCGGATCGGAACCCCCGGAGTTGCCGACTTTCGCGCCGCCCTGATTATTGAGCGCGCCGACCTTCACGTCGAAGCCGTGCGGAATGGCGGGGTTGGCGATCTCCTCGCGGCTGAACGTGCGCGCGAAAACGATCTCGCGCCGCATGTCTTCGATCGTGTCGTAATGGCGCACGACGTTGGTGTTGCCGTCGCGGAACTTGACCACGATCGTGAAGGTCGTGTAACGCGAATAGGCGGTGAAGGACCAGGCTTTGCGGGCCGCGCGAAAGATCGCATCGGGATCGGTGAGCGGATCGGCACCGGCGCGCGCCGGCGGTGCCCAAGGGCGGGCGGTGATCGCGAACGCGAACGCGCAAGCCAGCATGGCGGCGCGCAAACGGCGAAGCTTCACGCGCGCTGGCAAAGTTCGATCAACACGCCGCCGGTCGATTTGGGATGCAGGAACGCGATCGTGTTTCCGTGCGCGCCTTTGCGCGGCACCTCGTCGATCAAGCGAATTCCGGCGGCGCGCAAGCGCGCCAGTTCGCCCGCTACGTCGTCGACCCGGTAGGCGGTGTGATGCAGTTTGGTCGCCGCCGTGCCGCGAAAAGCGGCGATCGGCGAGGCCGGATCGAGCGGCCGCAAAAGTTCGATAATCGATTCGCCGCTGCGCAATCCGACCGCTTCGACGCCTTGATCGGGAATGGTTTCGCGATATGCCAGGCTGAATCCGAGCGGGCCGGTATAGAGTGCGATCGTGGCGTCGAGATCCGCGACGACGATCGCGACGTGGTCGATTGGGGCGTCGATCATGCGATGCGCTCGCGCGCGACGTGCGTGCCGAACACGGCGCGCAGCACGTCGCAGATTTCGCCTAGCGTCGCGCCGGTGTCGACGGCTTCGATAAACAGCGGCATCACATTGGCGGTCCCCTCGGCGGCGCGGCGGATATCGCTCAAGCGCGACTGCACGGCGCCCGCGTCGCGCGCGGCGCGAAACGCGCGCAGGCGTTCGACTTGCTCGCGCTCGACGCCGGCGGCGATGCGCTGAATCGGCATCGCGACCCCTGCGCCCGGGGCTTCGACGAATTTGTTGACGCCCACCACCACGGAGTCGCCGCGCTCGATCGCTTGCTGGGCGCGGTAGGCGGCTTCGCCGATCTGTTCTTGCATCCAGCCGCTTTCCACCGCTGCCACCGCGCCACCCATCCGATCGATCTCGGCAATCGTCTCTTGCGCGCGCGCGACGAGTTCCGCGGTCAGGGATTCAACGTAGTACGAGCCGCCCAGCGGATCGGTCACGTCGGCGACGCCGCTTTCATACGCGATGATTTGCTGGGTGCGCAAGGCGACGCGCGCGGCGTCCGCCGTCGGCAGTCCGAGCGCTTCATCCGCGCCGTTGGTGTGCAGCGATTGCGTTCCGCCGAGCACCGCGGCAAGCGCTTGGAGCGTCACGCGCACGACGTTGTTCTGGGGCTCTTGCGCGGTGAGCGTCGAGCCGCCGGTCTGGGTGTGGAAGCGCAGCATCTGCGAACGCGGATCGCGCGAGCCGAAATCATCGCGCACGATCTGGGCCCACAGCTGGCGCGCGGCGCGGAACTTGGCGACTTCCTCGAAGAGATCGTTATGGGCGTTCCAGAAAAACGAGATGCGCGGCGCGACGACGTCGACCGGCAAGCCGGCGCGCGCGGCGGCTTGCAGATACGCCTTCCCGTTAGCGAGCGTGAACGCGATCTCTTGCAGCGCGGTCGAACCGGCTTCGCGGATGTGGTAGCCGGAAATCGAGATCGTGTTCCACTGCGGGACCGCCTCGGCACAATAGGCCATCACATCGGTGACCAGCCGCATCGAGGGTTCGGGCGGAAAGATATACGTGCCGCGCGCGACGTACTCTTTGAGCACGTCGTTTTGAATCGTGCCGCCGAGCTGGGCGAAGGGAATGCCGCGCCGCCGGGCGACGGCGAGGACGAACGCCAGCAGAATGGCGGCCGGCGCGTTGATCGTCATCGACACCGTGACGGCGTCGAGCGGAATGTCCGCGAAGAGCGTCTCGATATCGGCGATGCAATCGATCGCGACGCCGACCTTGCCGACTTCCCCGCGCGCCTGCGGCGCATCCGAATCGTAGCCGAGCTGCGTGACGAGGTCGAAGGCGACCGACAATCCGGTCGTGCCCTGGGCGAGCAGATAGCGATAACGCGCGTTCGATTCGGCGGCCGTCGCGAAGCCGGCGTACTGGCGCATCGTCCAGTGCCGGCCGCGGTACATCTCTTTGCGGATACCGCGCGTATAGGGGAAGGTTCCCGGCGGCGCGGGCCGGGTGCCGTCGGCTTCGTCGTAAAATGGAGCGAGCGGAATCCCGCTCGCGTTGAGATCGCGTGCCACCTCGGGTTGCTTCTTGGGGCCGCGTCGGGCGCCTCCGCTGTTAAACGACGGCCGCTTCGCTAGCCAAGAACGCGCTCAGGCCAAATCCCTCGAGTACGCCGCGCTGAATGGGAGCGACGGCGGAATTGATCGCTTCCGCGGGCGAACCGCTGGGAACGGTCGTGCGCAACGCGCGCGTCCCGGCCGGCGCGGCGACGAGTGCGGCGATTGCCTGGGCGACTTCGATCGGCTGACCGGCCGACGCTCCGAGTCCCTCGCCAATCCGGTCGAAGGTCTTGGCGACGTCACCGTAGTCGGCCAGCCGCGCGGCATCGTCGGGAAGCAGCATAGCGTTGAAGATATTCGTGGCGTACGCACCGGGTTCGACGATCGCAACGTCGATGCCGAACGGCCGCAGTTCGTACGAGAATGACTCGGCTAGCGCCTCAACGGCCCACTTCGAGGCCGTGTACACGCCGGTGAACGGAACGATGAAGCGCCCGACCACGGAACTCACGAACACGACGAGGCCGCTTTTGTTCGCCCGCATGCCGGGCAAGAACGCGCGGCTAACGCGGAACGGACCGGTCACGTTGCTCGCGAACTGGCGTTCGAGGGATTGCGGCGTGTGCGCTTCGGTCGTGCCCATGTGCGCCGTACCGGCATTGTTGACGAGGACGTCGACGCGGCCGGCGGCGCTCAAAATTTGGGCCGCGCCGCGATCGACCGAGGTCTGGTCGGTGACGTCGAGTTCGATGACGGTGATGCCCAGGGCCGAAAGTGCGCGGGCCGCCTCGGCGTTGCGCCCGGCGATGTCGCGCATCGTACCGTAGACGCGATGGCCGGCGGCGGCTAACAGCCGCGCGGTGTCATAGCCGAAGCCGGTGCTGGTGCCGGTAACGACGGCGACAAGTGATTCAGACATGGTGGCCTTTCGAGGTCAGGAAGAGGATGACGCGAGCCTAGCACCAATGCTATCCAAAGGAAAGTACTTACCGAAAAGTTAGTTAGGACCCTATGTTCGATCCCGCCTCGCCTCTTTCCGAGCTTCCCGCGCGCGGCGACTGCTTCAACCGCCGCTGCATCTCGCGTTCGGTGCTCGCGCACGTCACCGGGCGCTGGGGATCGCTGGTCATCGCCGCGCTGCGCTCGTCAGGCGTGCTGCGCTTTTCCGAATTGCGCGGCCGCATCGACGGCATCTCGGAGAAGATGCTCGCGCAAACGCTGCGCGAACTCCAACGCGATGGCTTGCTGACGCGCACGAGCCGGCCCGTCGTGCCCCCGCACGTCGAGTATCGCCTCACACCGCTGGGAGCGGGCGTGGCCGAACACGTCGAGGGCCTCGTGCGCTGGATCGAGTCCCACGTGCGCGACCTCGTGCGTGCTCAACGCGAGCACGACGCGGATACCGGCGACGGCGTCGCCGGCTAGCACGCGGCGCGAAACGATTCGCGCTGTGACCGGGTTGCCTCGGGCAATGGAACCGCTCGACCTAAGCACCGCCCCGCCGCGCTCACCGCGCGCTGAACTTGCAAGCATTGTTTTTCTCCCACGCTCGATCGACAAGCTGCGCGCAGCCCTGCCCGGCGGTCAGCTCGGTGAGTACAATATCGAAGGCTTCACCACGATGATGTTCGAGCAGCTCGGGATCGCCATCGCGGATGTCAGCGCGATCGTCGCGTCCGCCGCTTCGGAGGACGACGTCGCCGCGTATGTTACAAAGCACGCGCGGCCCGGCGGCGCCGACGCTTGGAATGCGTTCGCGCTGCACCGGGTGATTTTCAATGGCGACCGAGCCGCGGCGGAAGAAGAGATCCCCTGGCTTCGTGCGCATCCGGAAATCGTGCTTGCGCTCGACATGCTTGCCGAGGACGACCGGCGGAGCTTCGCGGCTGCTCCGCATTAGACTCCGGCGCGAGCCTCGGTTGCCAGCCGGACGCGGGCGACGTCAACTGTCGAGTCCCAGCTCACGTTGGTGTACTACGATACGCGTGAGATTGCGCAAGGTCCGTAAGCCGCCGGCGTTCTCCGTGGTGCTCGGTGAGGCGCCGCGACGTTCATCGAGTCTGCGAATTGACGCGACACCCGACGGTACGGGCCGGGCTTTGTTTTCATGTTCATGAAGTCATTCGCCACCGCCGAAAGTGGCTCACGACTGACTGGAATCTCCGGCGCGGCAGCCGATGACCCGCGTTGCCCAGCAATTTCATGGCGGGAATCGTGTCGACACCGTCGCGCGAAATTTACTAACGCCGGCGGCTTAAAATAGGTGGCCGGTGTGCAGAAGAAGATGCTCGGCGAGCGGGCCGAGCGCGTCGGCGGGGATGAACGTCAGCGCCGTAACGACGACCGCCGTCGCAACGAGCAGCGCGCCGAACATCGGCGATGTCGTGCGGAAGGTTCCGGCTGTCTCCGCGGCGTTGCGCGGCTTGCGGGCGAGACCCGCGGCGAGCGCGAGAACGACGGCCAAAGTCCCGAATCGACCGGCGAGCATGACGACGGCGGTCAGCCAATTATACCCATCGGTTTGTATGTTGAGGCCGCCCAGCGCGCTGCCGTTGTTGGCCGCCGTCGAGGTGAAGGCATACAAGATCTCGCTGAAGCCGCGCGGGCCGCCGTTGCCGGTGCTCGAGAGCCCGGGAATCAAGGCGAGTGCTGTCGGCACGAGCGTCACGATGGCCGGTATGAGCGCTGCGATCATGACCAGCGTTATTTCACGCCGTTCGATTTTCTTGCCTAAATATTCGGGCGTTCGCCCGACCATCAATCCGGCGATGAACACCGTCAGGAGCACCAGAACGAGCATGCCGTACAAGCCGCTGCCGGCACCGCCGAAGATGATCTCGCCGACCTGCATGTCGACGAGCGCCACGAGCACCGAGAGCGGCATGAGCGAGTCGTACGCGACGTCGGCGGCGCCGCTCGACGTGTCGGTTGCGACGGTGACCGAAAGCGCGGAGGCCGTGTCGCCGAAGCGCACCTCTTTGCCCTCGAGGTTCGGGCCGGCGATGCCCAGGGCGTGAACGAACGGATTGCCCGCGTGCTCGGGTGCCCAGACCCCGGCGAAACCGGCAACGAACAGCAAGCTCATGACCGCGTACAGCAGCCAGCCTTGGCGAACGTCGCCTACGAACCGGCCGAATGCGTTCGTCAAACCGGCGCCGATGGCGAACATCGCGAGCAGTTGCACGAGATCGGTCAGCGGCGTCGGATTTTCGTTGGGCGACGCTGAGTTCGCGGCGACGAAACCGCCGCCGTTCACGCCGAGCTGTTTGATGATTTCCTGCGAGGCGATCGGGCCGCCGGTAATCGCCTGCGGCGTGCCTTCGAGCGTCGCCACGGTGCGGTAGGCGGCGAAATTTTGCGGTGTTCCTTGGGCAATGAAGACCAGCGCCCCAGCGATGCTCAACGGCAGCAACACGTAGCCGATCGCCCGCGTGAGATCGACCCAAAAGTTGCCCAGCGTCGTCGCCGAGGTGCGCGTAAAACCGCGAATAACCGCGCCGGCGACCGCGATGCCGGTCGCCGCGGCGGTAAAGTTCTGCCACGCCAACGCCATTTGCGCAAGATAACTGAGCGCCGATTCGCCCGCGTATGCTTGCCAATCCGTCGTCGTCATGAAGCTGATCGCGACGTTGGCGGCGAGCAGCGGCGCCAAACCCGCGTTATGTTGCGGATTGAACGGCAGCCGGTCTTGAAAGCACAGCAGCAGCATGAGCGCCGCGGCTGACACCGTAGCGAAAATAACGACTGCGGCGAGGTACGCCCGCCACGTCATCTCGCGGGCCGGATCGACGCGGCAGGCGCGATAGATGAGCCGCTCGAGGGGTTCACCCCAGCGCCGGATGCCGGACGCCGGCTCCGCGAACACGTGCGTGAGATACCGGCCGAGCAGCGGCGTCAGCGCGGTGAGCGCGATCAGGAATCCCGCGAGTTCCGCCCAAGCGAACACCTTGGCAGTGTACGTGCGTTCGCCGCCGCCGCGCAGCCGCCGAACGGCCGGAATCGGATCCCGACACGCGTCCGAACGGATGCGCCATTCGGCCGAGGTGGGTCGACTTCGTCGACCTTTCGCGTTTGCGGCTTCGCCGCAAGCCGCGGCTAATAGAATTCTTTGACGTTGACGACGTTGCGCAGCTGTTCACCGGCGGCGTAGCGGCGGACGTTGTCGCAGAACAAGTCGACGATCCGCTGATTCTCGCGGATCGAAAGCGCGGCGGTGTGCGGGCTGAAAACGACGTTAGACAGCGTCCACAGCGGATTGTCCGGCGGCAGCGGTTCGGCCTCGAAGACGTCGAGCACGGCGCCGCGGATTGAACCGGCGGTGAGCGCGTCGATGAGCGCCGCTTCGTCGACGACCGAGCCGCGGCCGACGTTGATGAAGACCATCGATGGCTTCCAGGACTCGATCGTGGCGCGGTCGATGAGGCCGCGCGTCGACTCCGTGCCGGGCAGCGTCACCACGATCGTGTCGGCGCGCCGGTAGGCGTCGGCGGCGGCGTCGATGGCGACGGTTTCATCGACGAGCGGATTGGGATGCGCCGTGCGCGCGACGCCGATCACGTGCATGCCGAACGCGCGCGCGCGCTGCGCGACCGCGGCGCCGATCCCGCCCATGCCGACGACGGCAATCGTCGAACCGTACAGTTCGTCCATCGCGAAGTGCTCCCAGCTTCGTGCGGCTCGGATCCGTTCGAGCCGCGCCGCGTCTTTGCGCAGCGCCAGCAAGCCGTAGAAGGCGAATTCTGCCAGCATGCCGCCGTGAATACCGGCCGCCGACGTGAAGGTGATCCGCTCGAGGTCGGCCGGTGCGAGCCGGGCGTAGCGGACCTGCTCGCCCGCGCCCGCCGCCGTGCCTTGCACCCACCGCAATGCGGGCGCGCGCGCGATAGCCGCCGCAAGCGTCGGACCGGTGTCGCCCGGCACGCCGAAGAACACTTCGGCGTCCGCGAGCAGCTCGTTCCAACGCGCTTCACCGGCGGCATCGCGGCTGAAACCGTCGACGCCGCGATGGTCGGACGGATAGCGTGTCGCTGGCAGCAGCGCGGGCGCGAAGAGCACCTCGACATCCGGGAGCGCGGCGATGCGGTCGACCAGATGGGCTTCGAGCGGCGAGGCGATCATGATCTTCACTCCGCCACGGTAGCGCCGCGGGCGCGCATGCTCCTGCAGCCGACCGTTTTGACCGGACGCTTCGGCTAAGCCAGCGTGAGCAGTGCGCTTTGCGCTTCGACGGTGTCGCCGGCGGCGGCGTGCAGGGCCGCGACGAGTCCGGCTTTGTGCGCGCGAATCTCGTTCATCATCTTCATCGCCTCGATGATGACGACGACGTCGCCTTCGGCCACCGCGTCGCCCGCGCGCACCGCGACTTCGACGACGACGCCGTGCATCGGCGACCGAATCTCGTTCCCGCTCGCGGCACGGCTGCGCCGCGCGCCGCCCCGTTTGACGGCGGTTTTCGCGCCGTCGGCGGCCGGCCCGCGCGGCCCGAGGCCCGCCGGCAAATCCACGAAGCGCACCCGAAACAGTTTGCCGTTCACTTCGACGCGCAGCGTTTCAGCGTCGGCGCCGGTGCCGCCGCCGGCATCGGAAACTGCCGCCGCGGACGACGCGGTGCCGTTGGTCGGCGCCGCGGCCAAACCGGCGGCGAACGGTTCGAGCGTCGCGGTGCCGTACGATGCGGCGATGACCGGCGGAAAATCGACGAGCGCGCGCAGCAGCGGCAGCGTGGTCGGTACGCCCGCGATGCGGAACTCGTCGAGCGCCCGCGCCAGCCGCTGCAGCGTTTCGCCGCGTTCGCGGCCCCACACGATGAGTTTGGCGATCATCGAATCGTAGTCGGGCGTGATGGTAAAGCCGGGATACGCCGCCGAATCGACGCGCACGCCGAAGCCGCCCGGCTCGTGGTAGTCGACGATCGTGCCGGGCGCGGGCCGGAAGTCGTGCGCCGGATCTTCGGCGTTGATCCGCACTTCGATGGCGTGGCCGGCGAAGACGATATCGCCTTGCGCGATCGAGAGCGGCCGGCCGGCGGCGACGCAGATCTGTTCGCGCACCAGATCGATCCCCGAGATCTCCTCGGAGATCGTGTGCTCGACTTGGATGCGCGTGTTCATCTCCAAGAAGAAGAACTCGTCGTCCGCGACGAGACACTCGATCGTGCCGACGCTGTCGTAGCCGATCGCGCGCGCGGCGGTGATGCCGGCGGTGCGCAGTCCGTCGCGCACGTGCGCGGAGATGCGCGCGGGTGCCTCTTCCCACAGCTTTTGATGGCGCCGCTGCAGCGAGCAATCGCGTTCGCCGACGTGCACGATCGTCCCGTGCTTGTCGGCGAGGATCTGCAGTTCAACGTGCTTGGGATTGTCCAGATACCGTTCGGCGTAGATCACCGGGTTGTTGAAATACGCGCGTGCCTCGCGCTGTGCGGTGGCGAATGCCGATTCGATTTCATCGAGCGTGCGCGCGATCTTGAGGCCCTTGCCGCCGCCGCCGCCGGATGCTTTGAGCGCCAGCGGCAAACCGTAGCGTTGTGCCGCCAGGCGCGCCGCGGCGGCGTCGGGCAGCGCTTGCGTACCGCCCGGAACGACCGGCACGCCGGCGGCAATCATCGCTTGACGCGAACGGACCTTGTCGCCCATCGCATCGATGGCGGCGGGATGCGGTCCGATCCAGGTCAGTCCGGCTTCGATCACGCGCCGCGCGAAGGCCGCGTTCTCGGCGAAAAAGCCGTACCCGGGATGGATCGCATCGGCGCCGCACTGGGCGGCGACGGCCAGCAATTTATCGGCGTTGAGATAACTTTGCGCCGGCGCCGCGGCGCCGAGATGGTACGCTTCGTCGGCCAGGCGCACGTGCAGCGCGTCGCGATCCGGATCCGAGTAGACGGCGACCGTCCCGCAGCCCAATTCCTTGGCGCTGCGAATGATGCGCAGCGCGATCTCGCCGCGGTTCGCGATCAGGATCTTGGCGAACGGCGGCGTCGTCACGGTAGTCGTCCGAGCATCGTCCAGCGCGACCGGGCGCCCGCGATCGCTTGCGCGCTTGGCGCTTGCGTCGCGCGCAAGCGTCCGGCGACGGCCCAGCGCGACACCGGCGGTACGGCCGCCGCGACGACGGGGCCACGTCTTTCCGCATATAGCCGAGCAGCGGCGATCACCGCCGCGAGCGCGTCGTCGTTCAAGCGATTTGCGCCGGCTCGCTCACCGTGCGCACGCGACCGCCGCCGCCCTTCGCGCCGCGTTCGACCACGTCGACGAGCCGTTCGAAGGCGGCCCAGGCGAACGGCGCCTGCGCTTGGATTCCGTAACCGAAAGCCGCGAACGTGTCGACATGCGTTCCCCCCGCGACGAGAAAGAGTTCGTGCAATTCCGAACACCCGGCGCGTTCGACCGCTCGCGCGTACGCTAAAGCGTTGCGCTCGGGGGTGATGAACGCATCGAGCGTTCCGGCGATCGAGATCAACGGCTTGCCGATCGCGCCGGTGTGCGCGAACGAGGCGATTGCCGCCCGCGCGGCCGGCGACGGAACGTACGACGCACGATTGGCCGGCAAGGCCAAGCCGCGGCCGCGGCAATCCGCCGGACGGTGCGGGCCGGCTTGTGGATCGGTGCTGCACGGCGGCAGATCGAACCACGCGTCGGCCAGCGGATCGATCAGCAGCGCGTACGCGAAGAGCGTCAGATCGGCGTAAAACGGCGGAGCGTTGGAATAAAACTCGGCATAGAGCGAGGGGTGTGCCGGGTCGGCTTGCACGACGTCGGGCGGGAAGCCGTGCGCGACGAGCCGTTCCACGGCCGCGGTGTCACGAAAGCCGCTCGCCGCGTACGCCGGCATCTCGCGCAAAAAGACCGGCAGATCGTCGAGCACGTTGCGCTCCGGCGTCCAGTACACGGCGGCCCAGTCGACGCCGCCGTCGACGAGTTCGGGCTGCCGTTCGAGCAGCGTCCGCACTTGCGCGCCGCCGTTCGAGGCGCCGACGGCGTACACGTGCGCGGGCGGCCTGCGTTCGCGCGCGAGCAAGTCGCGCGCGAACGTAACGAGTTCGGCGTAGTCGGCGTTCCAGCGGTCGATCGGAACGCGCTCGGGCGACAGCAGACCCAGGCGCATCGTCAAGCCCAGATCGAGCAGACCGCCGGCCGGAAACGGGACCGGATAGGCCGTTCTGCGATCGACGACGTCGGCGGCGGGGTCGATGGTCGCGCTTTGCACGAGGCCCTTGTTGCTTGCAGCGTACGCATAGCCGCGGGCCAGCGCGAACTCGCCCCAAATGAGGTCGCTGGTGAACTCGCAGCGCGTTCCCGGCGTGCCGGCGACGATGAGCGAACCGTTCCACGCCGTCGGAACGCGCACGACGAACCGTTCGCCGGGGGCGTACGAGCCGGTGTACTGCACGCCCGGAACGGGGCGCAGCGCCGGGCTCGCGATGGTTGGGAGCATGATCGCTTGCGCATCGCCCGCCGGATAATAGCCGATCGCCGCCGCCGGCAGCGGCGCGGACCCGAAACGCAGATCGGCGACGTGCCGGTCGATCACGGCCTCAGCGTCCGGCCTCGGCCGGATCCGGAAACATTCCCATGACGTGATAGCCGCCGTCGACGAAGTGCACGTCGGCGGTGATCGCCCGCGCCAGATCCGAACACAAAAAGACCGCGTAATTTCCGACGTCGGCCGGCGTGACGTTGCGTCGCAGCGGCGCGGCGGCGGCAACTTTAATGAGCATCGTTGAAAAACCGGCAACTTGGCGCGAACTGGCGGTCTTGATCGGCCCCGCCGAGATCGCGTTGACGCGGATGCCGCGCTCGCCCAGATCAAATGCCAAATACCGCACGATCGATTCGAGCGCCGCTTTCGCGATCCCGGCGATATTGTAGTTCGGCACGATCGCGGTCGCGCCATAGTACGTAAGCGCGATGATGCTCGCGCCGTCGTTGAGGTTCTCGCGCAGCGCCGCGGCCAGCGCGATGAGCGAATACGACGAGATGTCGAGCGCGAGGGCGAAGCCGCTGCGCGACGTTTCGTACACTTTTCCGGTCAGATCTTCTTTGTTGACGAACGCGATCGAATGCACGAAGCCGTCGAGCTTGCCGACGTTGGCGGCGAGCGCGCGCAGCGTTTCGTCCGCGGTGACGTCGCATTCATACACGGCGGCGTCGCCGAGTTCGGCGGCTAATTTACGGACTTCGGATTGAACGCGTTCGCCCTGATAAGTTAGAGCCAGCCGCGCGCCGTGCGCGTACAACGCTGTTGCAATGCCGGTGGCAATCGACCAGCGGTTGCTAACGCCCGTAACGAGAATCGTCTTTCCTTCGAGCAAGCTCACTGCGATCTACCGTTTGCGGCAGGAGCGAAATGTCCGCTGCGCACTTTGTCGCAGCACGCGGTCGGACGCGCGGCGGCTCGGGCGAAGCCC
>PLAE01000253.1 GCA_003134035.1 Candidatus Velthaea versatilis | reverse complement strand
GCGCGGACCCGAGCCTCCTCGAACCGTGAGCTGTCGATCCTACGGCGCCTACACGGGTGATGCCGCGATGCTGAAGCGCGTGACCAGCGTGCCCGTGGTCGCGATCGTTGCGGCGCTCGCCTATGCGATTTTCTTGTTTCCGAGCGGGCCACTTCCGCAGCTTGCGATCATCACGCCGATTGCCTATTTCGTCGCGATCGTCGGCGACGTCGCGACGGCAATTCTTCTGCTCGCGGCTTGGCGCCGAACGACGGTGCTCCGTTCGACGCTGGTGCTCGGGTTCGCGTTTCTCTCAAGTGCCACGCTCCTGCTCTGCGCGATGCTCGTGCTGCCGCTCATCCCCGGAGTGCCGCCGGTCCTGCCCGCGCCCGCGCAATCCGGCATTTGGGTCTTCGTGTTGTGGCACACGGTCATTACAATCGGCGCGTTTGCCTACGTCGCGGAACGGAACGCCGGCGACCGAACCGCGTCGCGCAGGTTTACCGTCACCGCCGCGTGCATCGCGCTCGGCCTCGTGAGCGGTATGTTGCTCGCGGCCTTCGTCTTTATCGACCGCCTCCCGCCGCTCGCGAACGGCACCTCACTCTCGGCGCTCGTAACGACCGGCATTGGTCCGTGCACCGTCTTCGCCCTTGCAATTGCGGCGGTCCTCGCCTTTCGATTCCGCCAGCCGACGACCATCTATCGGGCCTACGCATCTTCAGTCCTGTGCGTTTGCGTCGAGCTGGGCGTCTTGCTGATCCATTCGCATCGCTATGACATCACGTTCTATTGCGGTCGGATTCTCGTGTTGATCGGCGCGACGCTCGTGCTCATCGCCGCCGAGCAAAGCCTGATGGCCTCACGCCTGCGCATCGTCGAGATGGAATGGACGCTCGGACGGGTCGAGGAAGAATCACTCAAGCGCGCCGGGCGCGTCCGTGCTCTGTGGCAGATCGCATCGTATCCGGAAAGCGCCGACGGCGAGGACTTCGGAGCGATCCTCGAGATCGCGGCGGCAGCCTTGCGGCCCGGCAAGGCCTTCGTTGGCCTCCTCTGTCATCGCGAGGACGGCAACCTGATCATCGATGCCACCTCCTCGAGCGCTTTCGACTGGTCCGCGTNNGGAACGAACCATGGCACACCTTCTCCGGTGTGAAGAACACGCTCGAGCCTGGGACTACTTTCTCTTTACGAAACAATCGAGCACGGTCGCGGAAGAACTTGGCGCTCGCAGTTTCATCGGCGCGCCGATCATGAGCGCGGACCGGAATCACTTTGTAACGTTTACTTCGCTACACTCGACGGAAGACGAGCCCTACGAACAAGACGACCTCGCCTACGTCGAGGTCATTGCAGCGTTTTTTGCAAAGCGACTTCAGCAGCAGCAGCACGTCGATCGCATTCAATTCCACCTCCAGCACGACGCATTGACGGGTCTCCTCAATCGGCTCCACTTCCGAACGACCGCGCGCGAGGCGATTCGACGCGGGGAACCGTTCGCGATCGCCCTCCTCGACCTCGACGGATTTCGCCAAGTCAACGAACGAGCCGGCCATGAGATCGGCGATGAGCTCCTCGTCGAGATCGGGGCGGCTCTGAATAGTCTTGCGGGCGGTGATGCGCTCGCGCGAATGAGTGCGGATGAATTCGGCATCATCGTCTACCGGGCGGTGTCGCCCGCCGCCCTGGATGCGTGCATCGCTCGCTATCTCTCCGTCTTCCGGGAGCCGTTCAACGCCGGGTACCGGACCGGATCGAAGCGCATTTCGATCGGCGCGTCCGTGGGCGTCGCACGTTTCCCGGAAGACGGAGATTCACCGGAAGCCCTGCTGCGCCGAGCCGATGTCGCGCTCGATGTTGCAAAGAAGCGTGGCCCCGCGACGACGGTCGTGTTCGACTTGGGGATGGAATCGATCGCCGAACGAGCGCGTACCCGGGTAACGGAGCTCACCGCTGCGATCGCAAACGGTCAACTTGCGCTCGCCTATCAGNNACGTTTGCCACCCGATGAATTTATCGAACTCGCCGAACGTACCGGTTTGATCGCACCGCTCTCGCGGTGGGTCTGCGAACGCGTCGTGCGCGATTTGTCGACGATCAGCGTCCTGCCGGAGGGCTTTCGCGCGTACTTCAACGTTGCGGCGCAGCAGCTCGAAGATATCGGGTTCATTTCGCAAGTGCGTGCGCTCCTCGATTCCAACCCGGGTCTCGCGGAGCACATGGGGGTCGAGGTAACCGAGACGGTGGTGATGGAGAGCATCGAACGCTCGATGAGCACGCTCAATCTCTTCCGCCGCTGGGGACTGACCGTCGCAATCGACGATTTTGGAACCGGGTACTCCTCGCTCTCGTATCTCAAGCGACTGACCGTCGATATCATCAAGATCGATCGCTCGTTCNNGTTCGTCATGGGGTGCCCACGTGACGACCGCGATTGTGCGATCACCGAAATGCTGCTGCGGATGACCGCCCGCTTCGGCTATGACGCGCTGGCCGAGGGCATTGAGAACGCGGAGCAACTCGCGTGGCTTCTCGAACACGGCTGCCGTTTCGGCCAGGGCTATTTCTTCGCTCGGCCCGAGCCGTTCGAGCAACTCCTCGAGCGACTTCATCTGCAGACGCCGGCCTGATACAACGCACCGCGGTCAACCAAGGGCTACACGCAGGTACGTCGCGAAATCCCGATGATGCTTATCGCGGGGGTCGCGACACGCGCTCAGGTTGACTACTCGGCGCGCCGGGCGCGCCTTGGGATCGACCTCGACGCGCAGCTCGCTGCCGCAAGCAATTCGTCACAGGCCGTACGATCCGCAGCCAAGAGCGTGAATGCGCGCTGCAAAGGTGCCCGCAAAGCGATTGGTGCGGCGCTCGA
>PLAE01000050.1 GCA_003134035.1 Candidatus Velthaea versatilis | reverse complement strand
CCGCGACGTCGCCGCGGTGCAATAATGCCTGCGCATACGCGGCCCGGACGACCGCCGGAACGCGGTGCGAGCCCAGCGGCCGGGCGAGCGCGGCGCCCCACCCCGGCGCGATGCACGCCGGCAGCGCCGGCGGGCGCGACAGATCACCGTAGAACGCCATCGATACGAATTGCACCGTTCCGAGCACGAGCGCCGCGCAGCCGCCCGCGACGATCAGCGCCGCGCGGAGCAAGCCGCCGGGGCCGCCGTCAAAAGCGGACGACGAAATTGACGTCCTCTTTATTTTCGTTGGTGTTGAACGACGGCAGCGTGAAATCGACGTAACGGTAGTTGCGCAGCGCGAAGGCGACCGAGCTCGTCGTTCTGGGAATGTTGTAGGTGATCGAACCGACGTAGGTGTCTTTGCGCTCCGAGATATTCTGACCCAGCGTCGTGCCGTACGCGCCGTGGAATCGCTGCGAGTTGTAGCTCGCGCCGAAGACGACGTCCTTGGTCAACGGCACCGAGGCCGCGGCCGCGAGCGTGGTGTGGTACATATCGGTGAAATTCGGATAGAACGGGACGCCGGTGCCGACCAGCGTCGTCGTCAGCGTCGACGGGTCCAGCGGGTTGTAAGTGAATTCGGTTGTATCCGGGCGCGAAAGCCGTTCGACGCCGCCGGTCAGATGGATGCCCACCGTCTGCTGGAAGATCGGCAAGTTGAATTGCGCGCCGGCCTCGATTTTATCGAGTGTCATCCGCTTGCTGCTCAGCGTCGCCCCGCCGACATACGGCGAATAAAATTGCGTCGCGGCGGCGTCCGGGGAGATCTCGCTCAAATGCTGACCGAAGAGCCGCGCGTCGAGTGCTAGACCGCCGATGCGGACCGGCACGTTGAGGTTGAGCGAGACGCCGCGCGTGTTGGGCGCGAAGGCGCTGAAATACTGCGAACCGCTCGCGACGAACGGGTTGAACACCGGATAGATGAAGGTCAGGTTCGGATTTTGGGACGCGCAGCGCGTCTTGTTCGCCCCGCTGCAGGTGCCGTTCGCGGCGTCGTACGCCGCGTTGACGGCGGCGTTGTTGGCGAATCCGAAAAAGCCGGGGAAATAATTCTGATTGTAGTAACTGAAGAGCGCCGGCGGGTTGCCGAAGTAACGCAGCGGTGCGCCGTCGAGGAAGTTCGCGCCGACCGACTGGAACTGCAGCGACGCGGTCAGCGAAGAGATTTTCAGCCGCAGCCCGACGACGCCGGCCGAATCATTGACCGCCGCGACGGTCCGGTAGTCCGGTGTAAAGTGGCTGGACGCGACCTCCCCGTAGAGCATGGGGAACTGCGCCGCGTCGCCGCCGGGACGCAAGAACCGGATGGGGACTTGTGCGTCGAGCCCCAGGACCGAGTCGCTGACGAGGCCGTAGCCGGTCGCGCTCTGCAGGTTGACGTTGGTGATGCCGGGCGGTGTCGAGCTGTAATCGGTGTCGAAGAGCCGATTGAACGATAGGCCGACTTCGCCGCCCGGGATGCCTTTGATCTTTTGATTGACCCGCACGTTGAGGTTGTAGCGCTGCGGATTCGCTTCGTTCGAGGCGGTCAAGCCGACGTACGAGATCGTGACCGACGAACCGGGCGGCAACGCGGTGGGAAACACGACCGCGTTGTACGTGTCGTTGTACAGAAAGGCCGGCGGCGCCGGCGGACCGCCGGCGAGTCCGCCCGTCCGCACGGCGGCGTTGTTGAACAGCGAGCCGTCGTATTGCGAGATGTAGACGGTGCCCAACTGCGCCTTCTGGGCGAGATACACTTGGGCCAGCGAACCGTTGCCCGCGCTGAACGTGTTCGACTGCAGCGCACCGCTCGTCGAGCCCGGCGCGCCGGCCTGCACGTACGTCGTCTGCGGACGGTTCACATAGTAAAAGTAATTGTTGAGCGCGAGCTCACCGCCCGAGTCGAGCACGTTGAGCTGGGTGTTGATGAGGGCCGGATCGACTTCGCTGAAACTAAGCTGAACGTCGGTGAGCCCGTTGAGTGTGCCCCCGACTTGCACGCCGCGCTGATAATTTTGAATCGGATATTCGAAGCCCGGACCCTGCTGGGCGGGATCAGGTGCGCGGTACGTGAGCCCCACCCGTGACGAGCGCAGATCGTCCAACTCGCCGAAGCGCAGGGAGAGATTCGTGATATTGCCGCTCTTGGCGATATTGATGACGATGTCGGGCTGAACCGAATACTTGGCGCCGCTCGAATAGGCGTCGCCGTCTTCGTAGTTCAGAATGTGAATCGGGAACGAGACCATCACGTTCTCGTTCACGGCATACGCGAGATCGATGCGGTCGTCGAAGCGCATGAAATTCGCGAGCGGCGCCTGCTCGAGGGGACTGTTATCTTCCGGACTGCGCAAGAACGCATCGACGAACGGGTCGACGGTCGCCGAACCGCCGGCCGGTACGGAACCGCCGTAGTAGAGCGTCGCATCGGCGCCCGTGCCGTTGGTGACCGTGTGCGGATAGGCGACCGACTGACTCTGCGAAAAATTGTGGAAAAGGTTTCCGTGCAACTGCAGCGACTGCGCAAGCTTCGTTCGCTTGTCGAGAGCGTCGAGCGCATCCTCAACGTTGGTGACGCGCACGCCGAGCGAGTCGAGTTCGTCCTTGAGCGCATCGATGAGTTTCTGGAGCTTGTCGAGGTCGACTTTCGAGGCGTAGCCGGCACCGTTGGCCTGCACTTTGGCGATCACGCGCGCGACGAGCACCGCCATCTCATAACGCGAGAGCGGACGATCGCCTTTGAATTTTCCGTCGCTGTAGCCTTCGATCAAACCGTCGGCGGCCAGCGACGCGATCGCCTCATACGCCCAGTGATTCGCGGGAACGTCCGCAAAGGGCGTCGCCGCAGCTTGCCCAACGGTGGCCGCCAGCGAGCCGGTAATCAAGCTCGCCGCCAGTACCAGCGTCGCGACAGGCTTCATGCTTTCTCCCGAGTTATAAGGCGTCGTTGAAGCCGTTATGGTACGTCTGCAGCAAATGCGGGATACTACCGGCTACCATCGACTCCTCCCTTGCTGCGAATCTCCGGTTGCGGCGCAGCGGCGTCGCGCGTTCGCGCGCAAACGTCGGCGGCGCGCTTCGCTCGCCCGCGCAAGTCCGAAACGTCCCGGATTACGTCGGCAGCGGCCGCGCGTTAGCGGCCGGCGCGGTCGTCGGCCAGATAACGTTCGGCGATCAGCAGTGCGGCGTAATCGTCGATCGGGCGATCGGGCAGCAACATGCCGCGTGGGACCAAACGCTTCCAACCGCGCGGGGGATGATCGAGGAAAAACCGGCCGCGCGCGCGCAGCGTCGTTTCGCGTTCGTCGACGAGTGCGTGCGGGAGACCCAGCGCCGTCAGGATCGACGCGACGTGCGCGCTGTTCGTGCCGCGGCCGAGCGCGACGATATCGACCGGATGCGCGGCGGCGAGCGCCGCGACGCGCGCGCTCAACTCGGCGACCGGCGCGATGCCGAGCACGAGCGGCGCCGAGCCGAGTTTCTCGAGCAGCGCGTAGCCGCACTTGCGCGTGCCGGGATCGAGTCCCAGAATCATCACGTGTGCACCGGCTGCATGCTGAAATCGTAGACGACGCCGCCCGAATGCGGATACAGATCGAACGAGGCTTTGGCCAGCACGCGGAATTTGCCGCGCGAACGCTGGAGCTGCGCGATGACGCTCTGGACCTGCGGTGCGTTGTAACCCGCGCTTTGCAGAAACGGCGGCGGCATGCCGCGCCGGGCCAGCGCGATCGACGCGTTGGTGATGAGCGGCGTCAAGTTCAGCGGACTGCCGCCCTCGGCCGATACCGAGGCCAGCACTTCGCCCGCCGAGGCCAACTTGCGGTCGGCGTACGACGAGAGATAGAACGTGATCCGATCGCCGCGAAACAAGTTCTGCGCCGCCACCGGCAAGATCAGCACCACCGGCGGATGCCCGCTGCCGGCACGCGCGATCGCGTCGCCGTCGATCGTCTCGACATCTTTCTTGAGCAGGTCTTGAATGTCGGAATCGCTCGATTTGGAGGTGTACGTCTTGAGCAGATACGGCGGCTTCGTCAACTGCTCGTTGGCCAGCCGCACGGTTTCGTCGAAAAAGGCCGACAAGCGCCGGATTTGCGCGTCCTCCGGCGCCGTTGGATCGAGCGTCCCGGCGATGTTCGCGATGAGCTGGCGATTGGGCACCGCGAGCGTGCCGTTGCGCGTCTTGTCGAGTTCGGAGCTTTGTTCGAGCGCCTGCGTCTGCAAGGCGTTGATCCGCGCGTTGAGCTGGTCCAAGCGGAAGAATGCCGTCCGTACTTCGTTGGACAGGAGCAGCGCGATGAGCGTCACCGCTAGCGCAATGACCATCCCGGTGCCGACCGCGACGATCGTCGACGTATACTTGGGGCGCAAGCCGAAGAGCGTCAGCCGGCGGCGCCCGACCTGATGCCCGACGCGGTCGCCAACATACGCGACAAACCCCGCGAGGATCATGATTAAAATGACAAGGCCGATCCCGGGCAGCAGCGACACCTCAGGCCGCCGTTCCGCTGCGCCGCCGGGAATCAAACACGCGAGGCCTGCCGCAGCGCGAAAAAGCCGATCAGCGTGAAGATCGCGTTTGGGGTCCACGCCGCGATCGCCGCCAGCCACGTCGCCGCCCCGCCGATCGTCAAGAACAGCGTATCGATCACGTAGTACACGAAGATGATGACCAGCGCCATGCCGAACCCCAGCCCCCGCCCGCCGCCGCGCCCGGGCCGCATGCCGAACGGCACCGCGATGATCGTGAACACCAGCGCCGCGAACGGCCGCGCGAGTTTCGCCGAGTACGTCGCCGTATACGTCTTGACTTGCTGCGGCGAGAGCAAGCCCGAGTCGAGCGCCGCTTTGATCTCCGCGCGCGATTTTTGTTCGGGATCACCGCTCACCGTGTGCTTCGCGATCTCGTTCGGCTTCTCGCCGATGTCCACGCTCAAGCGGGGCTCGGTCCCGGTGGTCACGCTGCCGTCGGGATTGAACGTGTGCGTCGTGGCGTTGATGAAGCTCCAGGTCGGCGGTTCGTAGCGCGCGCGATCGGCGTAGATGATCGTCCCGGGCTTGCCCTCGCGATCCTGCTGCACGACCGTTACGCCGACGAGCGACTGCGTTTCCGGATCGAGCCCCGATGCGACCGTGATCTGTTTCCCGCCCGACGGCAGCGGCGTAACGACGGTCAAGCTTCCCTCGATCGGATTAAGATGCTGGATCACCGCCGTCTTGATGTACGCCGCGCGATCGTTGGCGAGCGGAACCACCACTTCCTGAAGCACCAGCGACAGCAGCGAAATGAACAGCCCGACGGCCGCGAGCGGCAAGACGATGCGCATGATGCTCACGCCGCCGGCCTTCATCGCGGTGATCTCGCTATCGCCCGATAACCGCTGCATCGCCAGCAGCGTGCCCAGCAGCATCGCCATCGGGATGACGAAGAGCAGAAACTGCGGCATATCCCAGAAAAAATACTCGATCGCCGCCACCAGCGGCGCATGCTCTTCGGAAACGAGCTTGCCGATCGAAATGATCTGGGTCGCGATAAAAATTAAGGTAAATGCCGAGAGCCCAAAGACGAACGGCCCCGCCAACTCGCTCACCAGGTAGCGATCGAGTATCCGGATGCCCCACGCCGGCCGACCAACCGCGACCGACGAAACCGTACTAGCCACGCCGTCGCCCCATCTCCCACCAGCCCGAATTCAAAGCCGAAACCCTTCGCCCAAGTAAAACTTGCGCGCGACGGGTGACGCGAGAACGTCGTCCGCCGAGCCGGAAACTTCGATCTTGCCGTCGTTGAGGATGTAGGCGCGATCGACGATCGCGAGCGTTTCGCGCACTTGATGGTCGGTAATGAGCACGCCCAATCCGCGATCGCGCAATTGGCGGATCATCGCCTGGATGTCGGCGACGGCGATCGGGTCGATCCCGGTGAACGGTTCGTCGAGCAGCAAGAACGCGGGTTCGGTGGCGATGGCGCGCGCGATTTCGACCCGGCGCCGTTCACCGCCCGAAAGCGAATCGCCGCGCGCGTCGATGAAGCGCGCCAAACCGAACTCGTCGAGGAGTTCGGGCAGCCGGCGCTCTTGCTCGGCATAACTGACGCCGTTCATCTCCCAAATGAGCCGCAAGTTATCGCCCACGGAGAGTTTTCGAAAGATCGAGTTTTCCTGAGCGAGATAGCCGATGCCGGCGCGCGCGCGTTCGTGCATCGGGGCGCGCGTCATGTCGCGCGTCGTACCCTCGAGCTCGAGCACGACGACGCCGGCGTCCGGACGTACAAGTCCGACGACCATGTAAAATGTTGTGGTTTTGCCGGCGCCGTTGGGGCCGAGCAAGCCGACGACTTCGCCGCGATTGACGTCGGCGCTCACGCCGTTGACCACGGTCCGTTTTCCGTAGCGCTTCACCAAATTGGAGATGACGATGCGATCGCTCATAGCGGATGCTGCGCGATCCGAACGTTGTCGAGCCGGATATCGCCCTCGAGATAGTTGCCGGTCAGCGTGAGCTCGTTGGGACCGGACAGCGACACATGACCCTGGCCGTGCAGCTTTTCGGTGCGGCCGTCGTAACGCAGCGTGTCACACGTGAGCACGCTGCCGTCCTCCGCGCGCGCACGAACGCCTCCGCTCATGAGCACGCTTTTATCTTGCTGAGTTATCTTGGCCTCCGGCGAGTCGGCGACGAGCTCCTTGCTTTGGCGGTCGCGGAAAATGATGTGCGGGCGATCGAACGTCACGACCGAGCGTGTGCCGACGATGTCGGCCTGCGACGAGATAGCGCGCAGCGCATAGGCGGTGCGCGTCCGTTTCGTGGCCGGGTCGGTCAAGCGTTGCACGACCGTGATGTACTTGTCGCCGCTGCCGTTCGTTTCGATGTGAACCGGCTCAGCCGTCGCGACGGGCATGGGAGTGAACGGCGCCGGTGACGGCGTGGCGGCCGTGTTGCCGGCCGGCGAGCCCCCGCAGGCGGCGAGCACGGCGACGCCCGCGCGCAGCGCCACGGCGACGCCGTGCTCGGCCAGGCGCCGGCGGAGGCTGGGCCGCAGGCGGCGGCTAGACCGGATGCGCGTCATAGCCCCAGCGCGCCGCCGCGAGCGCGAGGGCCGAGAACTGGATGAAGAGCCCGAAGGCGATGCTAGCTGAATTCAGTAGCATATGCACCGCCACGGCGACAATTCCGGCAAAGATCGAAAAAGCGAGTTGTCGTTGCTCGAGCGGAGCCGCGCCAGCCAAGCGGGGCAGGAGCCGGAAGAACGCGACGAGCGAGGTTGCGAATGCCGCTAGCCCAATAATCCCGGTTTCGGCCAAGATCGAGAGCGGCAGGTCGTGCGGATCGAAGGCGACCGGCGTGTTTTCACCCGGGGCGTCGGGTGCCCGCAGCACCGGATAGAGCCGCTCGAAGGCCAGCGGCCCGACGCCCGTCAGCGGAAAGTGCAGCCAAGTCGCCAACCCGGCGCGCCAGGCGACCGTTCGCGAACCGGTGTCCTGCGGCTCGTGGTGCGTCGCGGCCAGCACGACATTGACCGCCAATACGGCGGCGAAGGCGGCGGCCGCAAGCCGCAAGCCGCGCCGCGGGCGCACCGCTGCCGCGTAGGCGACGATCCCGGCCCCGGCGGAAAGCAGCCCCCAGCGCGAAAACGTCAGCGCGAAGGCGACCCCGGCGACCAGCGTGCAGACCGCGGCGTACCGCCCCAGCGGCGTACCGCGCCGGACGATCGCAAGTCCGGTCGATGCGCCCAGGTACGCCAGCAAGAATTCGGCGAATTCGTTGGGGTTGAGGAAGGTGCCGACGGCGCGCCCGTGATTGTACGCGAAGAGATCGGCTGGCCGCTTGAGCACCACGAAGAGCACCGCCAGCAGCGAGGCGATGAGCCCGGAGAGCAGCAGCGCGGCGTAAACCGTGCGCGCCGTGCCGGGTTCGCGATAGTAGGCCAGCAGCGCGAAATGCGTGGCGACCATGCCACCGATGACCGTCGCCAAGCCGATGCCGACCGCCGGGTCGAAGCCGGCCAGCGCGCCGAGATAGGTCGCGCCGACGTTGGCCAGCAGCCAGAGCCGGAAAACGGGCTGGCCGCGGCGCCGGCGCAGCGCCCCGAGCGTTACGCCGCCCATTGCGAACGCGAGCGCGGCGGCGATGAGCAGCGCGACCGCGCGCGGCACGAGCGGCGCCGTCGGCGGGTGCGGCGCGAACGCCGTGAACGTGCCGTACAGCGGAAAAAACGCGTACATCGCGGCCAGCGACGCGACGACGAAGCGGTCGATCATCGAAGCGGCAGCGTCAGCGTCGCGACCGCTCGCGCGATCGCGGCTGCGCCGCCGCGGGCTCCCATCCGTTGCCGGCCGACCTGACTCATGTGCGCGCGGCGCGCGCCGTCGGCCAGCAACGCCGCAATCGCGTCGGCCGCGCGCTCGGCATCGCCCGGCACGATGGCGAGCGCGTCGCCCAACAGCCGCGCTTGGCGCATGCGATACCACGCCGGCTTGCGCGCGCCGTCAAACTCGAATGCCACGACCGGCACGCCGCAGGCCGCCGCCGCTTCGTTCGCCGTCCCGGCTTGGCCCAGGGCGAGGGTGGCATGCACGAGCAGCGCGCCCAAATCGTCGCGCCAAGCGGCGATCGGCGGTTCGCCCGCGAGCGCCGGGGCGAAGCGCGCGGCGTCGAGGCCCGGCGCGATCGACAGCATCGCCGCGCAGCCGGGCACGCGGTGCGCCACCCGCCGCGCGATGCCGGCCAGCCGCAGCGCGTCGTCGTAGGCCCGCTCGCGTGAACCGGGCAAGAGCGCGAGCCGTTCGACCGCCGCGCCCCAATCGACGTGGTGTTGGGTTTCGAGCAAATCGACGATGACGTTTCCCGGCGCCTCCGCGGCGACGTTCCGCGCGCGCAAGAATTCGGCGGTCGCGGGATCGCGCACGAACACGCGCCGGGCCGTGCGCAGAATCGCGCGCTCGACCGGTCCGTACCCCGCGACGTGCACGCTCTTGGCGGTCCCGACGAACACGGCCGGCCGCCGCGCGACGCGGGCCAGCAACAGCGCGTAGACGTCGCCGACCGCGACGACCGCCGCGTAGCGCGCCCGTGCCCAGCGCAAAAACGCCAGCTGCCGCCCCAGCAGCGCGAAAAAACCCGCGCCGACGTCGGCCGCGAAGGCGCGCACATTGCCCATCGCGACGAGGCCGCCGCTGGGCATCAACGCCTGCGGTCCGACATCGACGAAGGCCTCGTCGCCCAGGTCCGCACCGACGAGCGCGAGATGTTCGGTCGCGAAAGCGCCGAGGCAGCGCAGTTCCTGCGCGATCCGCTTGGCAATCGAGACTTCGCCGTGACCGTTGGTCACGAACAGGATGCGGGTCATCCGGCTCCGAGCGCGACAAGCGAAAACGCGTCGATCCGCGCGCGCCCGCCGACCCGAACTAAGTCGGTTTGCGACGCGAACGCGCCGTATGGGCCGGCATGCACGATCGGCACTTCGCCGACATATTCGGGTTCCGCGAGCGTATCGTGACTGTGGCCGCCCAAGATCAGATCGAGCCGCGGCACGCGCCGGGCGAGTTCACGGTCGGCGCGCAAGCCGATGTGCGAGAGCGCGACGAGCGTGACCTCGGGCGGTGTTTGCGCCGCAATGCGCTCGGCGACCGCGTACGGCGATAAGAATCGCCAACCAAAGATCCGCTCCCATGGGCTCCCGACCGGATACTGCGGCACGAGTAAACCGAAGAACCGAAACGTCCACGCCGTCCCGTCCGCGGCGGTGCGCGTCACGGTAACGTCCGGCGCGAACGGCAGCCGGCGGCCGAACGTGTCGACCAGATTCGCGCAGACGAACGGATGCTGCATGAGCGCCGCGCGCGCACGCACCGCTGCGAACAGATAGTGGAACTCGCGATTGCCCATCGCCTGGGCATCGTAGCCCGCGGCATCGATCTCGGCGACGATCGGTTCGCGCCGATGATAGACGGTTTGACTGCCGCGCAGGCTATCGCCGCAGTCGACGAGCAGCCCGGGTGCCCGTTCGCGCAGCGCGCGCAGCGGAGCGGCGATGTGACGCCGGTCGTGCAGATCCGACGTGTGATAAATGCGCACGCATCAGCGTCCGGCGACGTCGAGCGCGAATGCGGCGCAGCGGTCGAGCGCGTCGGGAGACCCCAACGCGGCACGCACGCGCGCGAACGCCGACAACTGCGGCCCGGGATCGTCGAGTAGCGCGAGCAGCGCGCTCGCGAGCGCGTCGGGCGTCGCTTGTTCCTGCAAGAGTTCGGGAACGATCGGCTCGTTCGTGACCAAATTGGGCAGCGTGATGTAGGTGCCTTTGTAGACGCGGCGCGCGATCTTGGCCTGCGCTTCGGACAACACGTACAGCGCGACGGCCGGCGTCTGGAGGAGCGCCGCTTCGAGCACCGCGGTTCCCGAGGCGATCGCCGCCACGTCGGCGCCCGCCAGAGCGGCGCGCGCATCGCGCACGATGGTGACCGGCTGCGGGCTGCGCAGCGCGAGCAAATGCTCGAAGGCTCGCTGCGCGTCGTCGTCGACCGCGACGAGTTGCGCGCGGATCTTGGGCCGCGCCAAGCGCATCTCGGCGAGCGCGTCAAGCAGCCGCGGCGTATGCCGGTCGATCTCGCCGCGCCGGCTGCCCGGCAGCAGCGCGACCACGCCGCCGTCGGCCGGCGCGCGCTCGCGCGGCGCGCGCGCGGCGATCGAGTCGCCCAACGGATGGCCGACGTAAGCGATCGGCAGACCCAGCGAGCGATAGAGGTCGCGCTGATGGGTGAATGCCGTGAGCGCCTCGGCGGCCGCGGCGACCTCGCGCGCGCGCCGACCGTTGTCGAGCCATGCCGCGGGCGGAAAATAGTACAAGATCGGAACGCGCGAGCCGAAGTGGCGCAGCGATTTCGCCAAGCGCACGTTGAACGCGCCGAAGTCGACGAGCACGACGAGATCAGGCGGCCGGCGAACGAGCCGCAGCGTCGTTGCCCACATGATCGCGAGCAGTCCCGGAATTTTGCGCAGCGCATCGAGCGGTCCCATCGACGCCCAGCCGCGGGTGCGATGCCATAACCGCACGCCGGCGTTTTCCAAGCGGGTATCGCCGATGCCCTCGGCATCGAGAATCGCGCCGCGCGCCCGCATCGCGCCGAGCAAATCGGCGGCGAGCAATTCGCCCGACGCCTCGCCGGTGCTCAGAAAAATGCGCACGCCGAGCTACTTCATGATGCCGCGGCTGCTGTCGGCTTCGAGGAACGCCAGCAGCGCGCGACCTTCATTTGTCGCGACCGTCTCGCGCAGCGAAGCGATCGCCTGCGAGAGGTTGCGGTCGGAGCGGTAGATCGTTTTGTAGGCTTCTTTGAGCTCGTGCATCGATTCAGGATCGAACCCGTGCCGGCGCAGGCCGACGCTGTTGAGACCGTAGACCTCGGCCGGGTTGCCCTCGATGAGAAAGAACGGCGGCACGTCACGCACGACTTTGGTGTAGCCGCCGACGAACGCATGCTGGCCGACGCGGACAAACTGGTGCACCCCCGCCATCCCGCCGATCGCCGCGTGGTCTTCGACCGTGCAGTGGCCGGCCAGCTGCGCGAGATTCGACATCGTCACGTTGTTACCCAGCGTGCAGTTGTGCGCGATGTGCACGTAGGCGAGCAACAGACAGTCGCTGCCGACCGACGTGGTTTGCGCTTCACCCGTCGCGCGGTGGATCGACACGTATTCGCGCACCACCGTGCGCGCTCCGATCGTGGTATACGCGATTTCCTCGGCGGCTTTGCGATCCTGCGACGGCGCGCCGATCGACGCGAAGGGGTAGACGAGGGCTTCATCGCCGATCGTGGTGTGGCCGTTGATGACGACATGCGCGAGCAACTTGGCGCCTTCACCGATCGACACGTTTTCGCCGACGAGACAAAACGGCCCGATTTCCGCGCTGCGCGCGACCCGCGCCGACGGATGCACGATCGCGGTCGGGTGAATCATTGGTGCAGAATCGAAGCGTCGTTGGCGAACGCCGACGGATCGACGGCGATCGAAAACGACAGCTCCGCGGAGCAGACGAGCTTGCCGTGTACCTTGGACTCGACGTACACCCAACCGATGTTCAAGCGCGCTTTCGTGACGCTGGCTTCCATCACGAGCTGGTCGCCCGGCACGACCGGCCGGCGAAATTTGGCCTTGTCGATGCCGGCCAGATACGGGACCTTGCGCGCCATATCGCCCGAAGCCAAAATCGCGATGCCGCCGACTTGCGCCATCGCTTCGATAATGTACACGCCGGGCATGACCGGGTTGCCGGGAAAATGGCCGGCGAACATCGGCTCGTTGATCGTGACGTTCTTGTAACCGCGGGCGTGCTTCATCGGCTCGAACTCGGTGATCCGATCGATGAGCAGCATCGGATACCGGTGCGGCAAGATCTTCATGATCTCGCGCACGTCGAGCACCGACACGTTCGCCGGGGTCCCGCTTAGGAACGTGCCGGGCTATACCCGACACGGCGGCTCGGCCGAAGGCCGAACGCAACGGGTTCGACGCAGTCGAATCCTGACGGGCGGATGGGTGTACCTCGACTTCGCTCGGTACACCCGCGCACAGCCGCGAACGCGAAGGGTCGACGAAGTCGACCCATCTAGGGTGAAACGGCGGCTGCGCGGAGGGTCGCACTGGCCGGACGTAATTCGCGAACGGCCAGGCAGTGCAGCTTGTGGCCGCTCTTGATGGCGATGATTTCACACTGCGGATAGGCGCCGAGTAGCGCAAAATCGCCGATGAGGTCGAGGATTTTATGTCGACAGGGTTCGTCACTCGAGCGCAACGGCGCAAGCGGACCGTCGGGGCCGAAGACGACCGCGTTCTCGAGCGTCCCGCCTTGGGCGAGTCCGCGCCGGATCAGCGCTTCGACTTCGTGCTGGAAGCCGAAGGTCCGGTTGGGTGCGATTTCGCTCGTGTACGTCGCGGGATCGACCTCGATGTCGCGGTATTGCGCGCCGATCGGTTCGTCGTAATCGACCGTCATCCGGATGCGGAACGCCGAGGAAGGAACGACGATGAGCAGCTTGTCCCCGTCGCGGAAAAGATACGGTTCGGTGGGAATGAAGCGCAAGCGCGGCTCGCGCTGCACGACGGAACCGACATGCGCGATCGCATCGGCGAAGACTTTGGCGCTGCCGTCCATCACCGGGATCTCGGGTCCCTCGACGCTGATGAGCGCGTTGTCGATCCCCATGCCCAAGATCGCGGAGAGCAGATGCTCGACGGTCGAAACGGTGTGACCCTCGAAGCCCAGCATCGTCGCGCGGCGCGTATCCACGACGTAGTCGGCGCGGGCCGGAAACTCGACGGCGTCGTTCAAACGAAAACGCAAACCCGCGCCGGCCTTCGACGGAGTAATCCGTACGCGCCCCGGGTCGCCCGTATGCAGACCAACGCCCGCGAATTCAATCGCGTCGCGCAATGTCGTTTGGTAGTGCAGCTGGTTACTCCGCGTTATCGCCGGCGGCATGTTCAAGCGCGTCGACCCGAGCGAAGAGCTTCGGAAGCTTGCGCCGCAATGCCTGTCCTCGCAGTTCGTCCCGATGGGCTTGCGCCGGACGGCCGCTGACCATGACTCCGTCGGGAACGTCGCCCCAGATGTGGCTGCCACCGGCGATGATGACGCGAGAACCGACCGTGACGTGGCCTTTGAACGCGCTTTGCCCGCCAACTTGAACATAGTCGCCGATGATGGTCGTTCCTGCCATCCCGGTCTGCGCGGCGATCGCGCTATGCTTGCCGATCCGGCAGTTGTGACCGATCTGACATAAATTATCGATCTTCGTTCCGTTCCCGATCGACGTCACGCCGGTCTGCGCACGGTCGACACAGGTGTTCGCACCAATTTCGACGTCGTCGCCGAGTTCGACCAAGCCGACTTGGGGAATTTTGCGCAGGGCGCCCTCGACGAACGCCCAGCCGAAGCCGTCGCTTCCAATGGTGGCGCCGGCCTTGAGCACGACGCGGTTGCCGGCGCGGCAGCCGCCGAGCAGCACGGCCCGCGGATGGAAGAAGCAGTCTTCGCCGACCACGGCGTCGGCCCCGACGACCACGCCCGCTTCGAGGATGGTGCGGGCGCCGATCCGCGCCCGCGGCCCGACTGCGGTGAGCGGTCCAAGCGCGACCGCCTCGCCCAGGACGGCGGTAGGATCGACGACGGCGCTTGGATGGATGCCGGGAGCGGGGCGCGGCGGTTCGAGCAGGGTGAGCAGATCGGCAAGCGCCAAGCGAACCGAGGGCACGACGAGGAGCGGTTTCCCGAATTGGCTTTCGTTTCCGACGAGCGCGTCGCCGGTGAGAATCGCCGCGGCTTTGGAGGCGAGCCCTTGCCGCAGGTAGCGTTCGTCGGTGGCGAATGTCAGCGCCCGCTCGTCGATGTCGTCGATGGCGGCGAGGCGCTCGACGCTGACGGTCGGGTCGCCGATGACCCGGCCGCCGATCCTCGCCGCCAGCTCACCCAGGGTTCCCAGCGTCACGGAGCGGGCGTCGCCTTGTCGTCGATCTTGAGAACCTTCTCGATGTCGCCGGTGATGTCGACGCCGCCGTAGCCGACATATTGGCGGGTGAACACGTACGACAAGCCGCGATCTTTGGCGACTTGCTGCGCGGCACTCGACACGTCGTCGGTAAGTTCGCGCTGGGCGTTCACGAAGCGGGCCTGCAAATCGGTGATCTGCTGGGCCTTCTGGGCGTTGGACGCGCGCGACCGCTGAATCGCCGCTTCGTCGGCGGCGATTTGATTCTGGTAATTCTGGAACTTGGGCCAATTCGACGTGATGCGCTCCGTGTCGATCAGGCCGATCGTGGGTTTGGGCGCGGTCGCACAACCGCTCACGAAAACCGTTGCGAGAACGGCGATGACCAGACCGCGCACCGTGAATCGACTCTCTTTCATTGGTGAAGGCTCTCAATGTCTTTTACCGCGTCGGCCGTCAAATCGACGCCGCCGGCGTTGGCGACGGGATCGGTGACGACGACCGAGATTCCGCGCGCTTGAGCAAGCAGACGCACTTCGCGGCCGATCTGCGCGACCATTTGCCCGTAGAGGTCGGCCCGCTTCTTTTGCAGCGAAACGATCTGCTCGGCAGCGCCCGTCTGCGCCGCTGCATCGATGCCGCGCAGCTGATCGTAGCGGCGGCGCAAATCCTCGCGCGTCCGCGCGAAGTCGTCGATGGTCGACTTCGCGTCGGTGTTGAATTGCTGCTGGTAATTCTCGTGCAGCGCTTTGATCGTCGAACGCAACTGCGGCGAAATGGCGCCCGACGCGGTCGCACCCGGCTGCACGAGCGCGGTGAGTTGCGGCGCGCCGCCGAACTGCTTGCGAATATCGGCTTCGCGCCCGGTGAGTTTGGCCAATGATCGACCGTGGATCTCGTTCGCCTTGGCTTGCAAATCGCGCCCAACGCTCGCGCGCAACTCGGCGGCGAGCGCGGCCAGCGTGGCCGCGTCCCGGTTTTTTAGTGCGGCGAGGGTATCGCCTTCGCGCCGGTCGAGCTCCGCGAGCCGGCTGCGCGCGTCGTCGCGCTGCGCATCGTCGAGCGCCAAACTCGAAAGCCGCGTGCGCAGCGTCAGCCGGGTCGCCGCGTCGCGGTTCGCCTGGGCGAGCGAGAGCGCCGATTCCTTGGCTTGCAACTCGTCCTGCTTGGCGCGAAACTGGCGCTGCGCGCGGTCGCTCAGCGTTTGCTGTGCGGCGCGCAATTCGCCGTTGTCCTGCGCGGCGAGGGTCTTGCGGTAACTATCGAAGTCGCGGCTTGCCTGCGCGGACACGTCGACCGATTGGCGCTGCGCGTTGGCATTGATCTGCCGGGCGATGTCGGCGGCCGACGGCGCCTGACCGGCCGGAGCCCGCAGCGCCAACGCGATGGCCTGCTGTTCGCGGGCTTGATAGGCCTGCGATTTCTGGGCCAATAGACGGCGCGTCCGGTCGGCCGCGGCCTCGAGCTGACGCTGCAGCGCCGCTTCGGCCTTGAGGATCGCCGCGTCGGGCTTGGCGACGTCGGGCACGACCGTTTCCAAATTGAGCGCCGCGATGCTTTGGTCGTAGCCGGTGAGCTGCGAGTAAAGCGGGTGGTGCTTCACGAGATCGCTCATCCGGACGAAACCGACGACTCCGCCGGAGCTGGGAGTCGGCTCGGGAGCGGTCGCCGCCGGTTTGGAGCATCCGGTCGAACCGATGAGCAACGCGGCCACGCCGGCCCGGACCAGGTTCGCCGCCCGCACCGATGCGGTCGTTATTTGAAGCCCGCCGTCACGTCGGCGGTGATGTCTTCGCCGCCGTAGATGATGTTGTTGCGATCGATGACGAGCACCAAGCCCTTTTTCTTGGCCACGTCGCCGATCACGCTGCGCGTCTGATCCACAACCGGTTTGATCAGTTGATCGGACTTGTCATCGAGGCTCTTGCGGTAATCGGCGAAAATCGCTTGGCGGTCCGATTCGGTTCGCGCCGACTTGAGCTTTGCCTGGGCGCTCTTCTCTTGGTCCCCTTTGAACTTGGCGAAGTCGTCTTGGGCGGCTTTGACTTTGGCCAGGGCGTCGATCGCGCGCTGATCGACGAAGCCGACCGAGGACGGACCCGGCGTCGACGCCGGCGGAACGGGGTCGCCCGGGCTCGCGAGCAGATCCCGCACGTTCGGCGTGATGTCGACGCCGCCGAAGACGACGATCCGTTTATCGACGATGACGCTGAGATTCTTGCTGGACGCCACCGACGCGATCGCGACTTGCGCCTTACTGAGCAGCGGCCCGATCAAGCGCTGCTGCTCCTGCGCCAATCGGCCCTGGAATTCTTGCGCGAGCTGGGCTTGCCGGGCGGAGTTCGCGTGCTTGGCCCGACCGACGTACTCGGCTTGAAGCCGCCGCCCGAAATCGGCGTACTGGCGATTTGCATTCTGAAAGCTGGGCAGGGCGGCGAGCACGCCTTGATCGACGTAGCCGATGTCGGT
>PLAE01000213.1 GCA_003134035.1 Candidatus Velthaea versatilis | reverse complement strand
CGGCGTCGCCGCATGAAGCGCGGTCTCGAACTTCTGGATGAAGGAACTCAATCCGGCATCCGCTGCGCCGGACTTCGACGCGCCCGCACCGCTCGGTACAGCCGCCGTTGCGGCCCCACGAGCCGTCCCGCGTCCCGCCGCCGTTTCACGGGCGTCCGCCGCCAGGCTGGCGCGGGTCAAAATGCGCCCGAGCAGCGTGTCGCCGCCGGTCGCACTGGCCGCCGTCGAGCCGATATTGACGCGGCGTCCGTCGCCGGCACCGATTCCCGGCAGGGACGGCAGCGCTGCGAGCTCAGGCAGCACCGCCCGGATGTCGAGGGGCTGGGCCGCGGGATTGGCTCCCGAGGCCCCGGCCGACGACGCGTCCGACGCTGGTCCGGACCCGTCGGGTGATGCTGGTCCCGGTGCGACGGTTACGAAATCAGCGCCAGCGTGCACGGGTACCGCGGCGGCGTTCACCGGTACCGCAGCGTGCACGGCCGACGCATCCGATAGGGAGTGCGCGGATGGTGACGGCGCGGACACCGGCTGCGCGTTGGCCGGCCGGACCGACGGCCGGAAGCCGGCGGCGTGCACATCCGGATTCACCGCCGCAGGCGGCGGTAGAAGCAAGGAAGATAGCGGCAACCCGAGCGCGATCGCCGGGTCCGCCGGCGCGGCCGAAATGGCCGCGGAACGCGGAACCTTCAGCTTCCCTGACGGGCCCGGCACGTCAGCGGCAACGACGGGCGCTGCGGCACCGGGCAGCAGTTGCGCTGCCGCCGCGAGCACGGTCGGTGTGACCGCCGCGACGGGGACGATATCGTGCGGCCGAGCGCCGTGCTGCGCGACCCGCACCGTGGCGAGGCCGGAGTTCTTGTGCGTTCCTACGGTGGTGGTTGCCGGGGCCGGGTTGTCTTTCGCTCGATGAGCGTCCAAGATCGTTCCCGCGAATTGTTTCTGCTGCCCGTTGTTGGTTTGGGCAATCGTCTGTGCGATTGCCGCGACCCGTTCGTAGCGTTGCGCGAGGACTCGCGCTTGCTCCGCGGGTCCGCCGCCGCCGGCGCCGGGCGGCGCCAGCGCCGTCGCGAAGACCGTCTGCAATTTCTCGCGCACATCGTCGGCAGCCGGCGTGCCCAGCGTCTTCGCCACGTTCGAGGCGAGCTGCTTGGCCAAGACATCGGTGACTTGGGCCGCGGACGCGCCGCCGGCCAGCATCGCGCCGATCTTCGTTTGCAGCGCGTGAAGTGCCGTCACCGCGGGCGCCGGGTCGGCATCGGCTTGGGGCACCGGCGGCGCGAGACGCAGCGCTAGCGTGCTCCGAAATAGGTCGCCGCTGACGGAGGCCGGCTTGACGGCGGTCGTGCCGGCCGGATCGGACGGCGCTTGTACGGAACTAGAGATCAAGTCGGCTATGACGTTGTTCATTCTCACCTGTAGCGTGGGCGGACCCTGCAGCGCGAGCACGCTGCATCTCCCGCTCGTTCGCGTCTAGGCAAAGTGTCGGCAATCGCGTACGGATCATTGAGCGACATACCCGGCTCGGGGGACCGCCGCCGCGTAGCCCTAACAGAGACTTTACGCATGCCAAATGGTTCAACCGAGCGTGGTTCGCTCGTCGTTACCGGTTCGTCGGCCGGGGGAATCGAAGCCCTCTCGGTCCTTTTCGGCGGCCTGCCGGCGACATTCCGCGCTCCGATCGTCGTCGCGCAGCACCTCGATCCGTCGGTGACCAGCAGCCTGGCCGCGATCCTCGCCAAGGCGACGCCGATGCGGGTCGTGGCTGTCGAGTCCGTGACAAAGCTCGAACCGGGGACGATCTTCGTCGTGCCCGCCGATCGCCACGTCGAGATTACCGACGACCACGTGCGCGTCCACGTCGACGGCCTGCACGGACGCTCGAAGCCGTCGATCGATTTGCTCTTCGCATCGGCCGCCGAAGCGTACGGCGACCGGCTCATCGCCGTCGTCCTAACGGGACTCGGTTCGGACGGCAGCGACGGCGCACGGGCCGTCAAACGGCACGGCGGCTTCGTCATCGTCGAAGATCCGATGACGGCCAGCTTTCCATCGATGCCGGCCTCGCTCGAACCGGCGATCGTCGACGCAATCGTCCCGATCGGAGGCATCGCCGCCGAACTCGTGCGCCTCGTCGACGAATCGATCGATCTGCCGGAGCTGCCGATTCTCAACGAGGTGTTCGCCCGCGTCCGGGCGGCCAACGGGATCGATTTTTCCCATTACAAGCCGGCCACGATCAAACGTCGCCTGGCGCGCCAAATGGCGCTCACGGGAAAAGACAACATCGCTGAATACCTCGCCCTGCTGGCCAAGGATCCGCTGGAACTGGCGGCGCTGGCGAATTCATTTTTGATCAAAGTCACCGAGTTTTTCCGCGACCGCGAGCTGTTCGACGGCCTGGCCGAGCGCATCATTCCCGAGCTCGTCGACGATGCGCACAGCCGCCGCGCGCACGAATTGCGATTCTGGTCGGCGGGCTGCGCGACCGGCGAGGAAGCCTATTCGCTGGCGATTCTCCTCGCCGAGAAGTTTCGTGGCCAAGGCGACACGCTGAGCGTGCGGATTTTCGCCACCGACATCGATGAAGCGGCGATCTCGTTCGGCCGCCGCGGCGTGTATCCGCCGGAGAGCATCGCCGGGCTCGATCCCGAGCTCGTGGCGCGCTATTTCACGCGCACTGACGACGGCTGGGAAGTCGTCAAGAGCATTCGCAACATGACCGTTTTCGGTCAGCACGATCTGGCCCAGCGCGCGCCGTTTCCGCGCATCGACTTGGCGTTGTGCCGCAACGTCCTGATTTATTTCTCCAAGGAACTGCAATTGCGCACGCTGCAGATTTTCGCGTTCAGTCTGCGCAACGGCGGGTACCTCGTGCTCGGAAAATCGGAGACCACGAACCCGTTCGCCCAGCATTTCGCGGTCGTCAATCAGTCGCTGCGCATCTTCCGCCGCTACGGCGACCGGGTCACGATTCCGTCGGCGCAGCCGCCGAGCGCGCCATCGAAAGTGCGCGACCCCGAGCGGCTGCGACCGCCCTTCCCGGCCTTCGATTCGGGTTCGCGCGATGGGCGCATGACCATCAACGAGAAACTCGGGGCGTTTCTCACGAATTCCTCGATCGGTGTGATCCTGGTCGATCGCCATTACGATATTCAATCGATCAATGCCGCCGCGCGCGTGATGTTCAGCCTGCACGGCGTGACGATCGGCGACGATCTCGTGCACCTCGTTCCGCCCGAGACCTCCGTACAGGTGCGGACCATGCTCGACAGCGCCTTGCGCAATCAGGAGCCGACGGCCGGTGGCGAAGAGATCGAGGTGCGCGTCGACACCACCGAAGCGCCGCGCTATCTGACGCTGGCGTGCTATCCCGAAGCTGCGCCGGGATCCGCGGTGAGCGGAGCGGTCATACTGGCGATCGACGTCACCGAGATGGTGCGGGCGCGGCATGATTCACTGCTCGCGGTCTCCGCTCAGACGCGCGAAATCGAGGAGCTGCGCCGCTTCGCGGCCCACGCGCGCGAGCGGCAGCGCAGCTTGGTCGACGCGAACCAGCAGCTCGCGCAGGTCAATTCCGAACTGCGCGCCCAGAACGACGCGCTCGTGATCAGCGCCGAGGAAGCCCAGGCGGCGACCGAAGAGATCGAAACGCTCAACGAGGAGATGCAAGCCACCAACGAAGAGCTCGAAACGCTCAACGAAGAGTTTCAAGCGACGATCGAAGAGCTCAATACGACCAACGACGAGAACGAAGGGCGTTCGCGCGAATTGGAAGGACAGCTCGCGCTGCGCGACGATCAGCGGCGCGCCGCCGAACGGACCGCGGCCGCGCTCGAGGCGATCGCCGACGGTCTGCCGGCCGCCGTCGCCGTCGTCGATGCGCAGGGAACGATTATCGCCGCCAATCGCGCGTTCCGCGAGATTGAGAATGGCGCCACCGAAAACTCGGTGCAAATCGACGACGATTCCGGCGCGACGATACCGCTGCGCGTCGTGCTGCGCCGCGCCGGCGAAGGCGCCGCGTTTTCATTCACCTATCGGGCGATCTCCACGGACCAAATCGTGAAAGTCCAGACCGGCCGCGCGCGGCCGATCGCCGACGGCGGCGAAGCCCGCGGCATCATCGAACTGGTGCCGTCAGACAACGTCGATCGTGCAGACGGCCATTAGGGAGCGTTGGAGGTCAGGCGGGCGGCGGTTTTCGGCGGCAGCTCGCTCATGATATCGGCGACGGTGTCCGCCGGCATCTGGCTGAACACCGTTTTGACGTACGCGGGGGGCAGCAGCTTGACGACCTCGGCGGCCTTATCCGGGTCCATCCCCGCCCAGTAGGTTGCCGCGCGCTTCACCGCGTCGGGCACCGGCGTCGGCGAGGCTTTGGCCGGGTCGGGCGTGGGCGACGGCGAGGGCGGGGTCTGCATTTGCGTCAGCTGCGCCTGAAGCTGAGCGATCTTGGCGTCCTTGGCCGCGCCCGCTTTCTTCGTGTTGGCCAGGGCCGCGCCTAGACGCTTCACGTCGGCGGCCGGATTTGCCGGGCGCCGCGGCGCGCTACCCGGTGCGTTCTTGACAGCGTGGGCTCCCGCATCGGCGGGTGTGCTCGCGGGCGCGGCACTGGCGCCGCCGGCCGGCGGCGCGCTCTTCTCATTCGCCGGCGCGGCGGATGGTTTGTCGGCAGGCGCCGGGGTCGGTGTCGCTGCTGGGGTCGGT
>PLAE01000262.1 GCA_003134035.1 Candidatus Velthaea versatilis | reverse complement strand
GCGCGCAGATCGCCCAGCGTCTGCAGTTCGCCGCCGGGGGCGAGTGAAGGCAGGTCGAGCGCGACGCGAATCGCGCGGCCGCTGCGTTCCTCGAGTAGGGCCGCGAAGCGCGTCAACACGCGACCGACGGTCGACTGCGGAGCGGTCAACGTCGCGACGCGCAGCGTGGTCACAAGCCCGCCGCGCGTCCGGGCCGGCGCCGGGCGCGGTGCCGGCGGTGCGACGCGAACCGCGCGTTCGATCCGCGCGATCGCCGCCGGCGCGAAATCCGGTTCGAGCTCGCCGAGCGCGCGGCCGAGCGGCGCCAAGTCCTCGAGCAGCCGCAATCCCGCGGCGGTCGGATGGACGCGGATCACGCGCTTGTCGGTGTGGTCGGAGCGCCGTTCGGCAAGCCCGGCGTCTTCGAGTTTATCGAGGTGACCGCTGAGCGAGGAGCCGTCGAGGTGGAGTTCCGCCGCGAGATCCGAGGGCCGGCACCCGGCGTCGGTCGCGGCGATGATCAGCAGCACGAAGTACGGGACGTAGCTGAGCGCGTGCGGTCGCAGCCGGCGGCTGTATTCGCGCACGAGTTCGCGCGCGGCCTCGGCGAGCCGAAACCCCCGAAAATCCGAGGGCCGAAGCGGGGGCGCGGTCCGGGTCTCGATCGGCACCAGAGAGTCTCCTGCTAAGCGGCTAGTGCCGACAACCCTACCGCGAGAACCCGGCTACGTCAATATTTCGGTTCCCAACAAAAACAGCAGCAAATCGCCAAAACCGCCGTGAGCGTCCGCAGGCAGAGATCAGCGCGTGCGAATCCTGTTGGATCCATCACGTAACCTCAGCAGGGATACAACTCGAAATACCTTCGCGTCTTGTTTTACTTTATCGTTTAAAGTATAATATGGCCGGAGGCGAGAGCAGGCTATGGGGAAGCTCGTTCGGCAATTCTGGCCGGGAGAAGTCGGCGGACTCGGCGTTTCTCGCAAAGACCGCGCCGGCGGCGCATACGATGCGTACGTACCCGACGCCGTCGCCGGTCGCGAGTTCACGCTCGAAGGCAGCGTGGCGGCCGACGTTGCCGACGCGACGACGGCGATTACTCGCCTCGACCTTGCTGCGGCTTCGCTCACGAACACCGAGGCACTCGCGCGAGCCCTGCTCCGCGCAGAATCGGTTGCCTCGTCGCACATCGAAGGGCTGCGTGTTTCGCCACAACGCCTTCTTCGCGCTGAGGTCGCACGTGCCGAGGGCATCCCGGTCAATGACGATACGGCGACTGAGGTTCTCGCAAACGTGGACGCAATGGCGTACGCGGTGCATGAGGTATCCGGTCCGATCACCCTCGAGCAAATTCTCGAGTTGCATCGACGCCTGCTTTCACCAACGAAGAAGGCGATATATGGCGGCGTCGTGCGTGCTGAACAAAATTGGATCGGTGGTAGTGACTTCAATCCAATCAACGCCGCGTTCGTGCCTCCACCAGCAGCCGTGGTGCCCGCGCTCTTAGACGATCTCGTGGCTTTCTGCAACGAGGATATGTTGCCCGCGGTTGCCCAAGCAGCGATCGCACACGCGCAGTTCGAGACGATTCACCCATTTGTCGATGGCAACGGACGTACTGGCCGCGCCTTGATTTCTCTGGTCCTTCGTCGCCGGGATCTTGCAAAACGTACGACGCCACCGGTCTCACTTGCATTAGCCACCCGTGCGAAGGGTTACGTCGCTGGGCTTCACGCGACGCGGTACGTCGGAGCGGCGACCTCGGTCTCTGCGATCGCCGGATTGAATCAATGGATCGGGTTCTTCGCAGCCGCATGCACGCGTGCAGTCGCGGACGCGGAATCGTTTGAGCGCCGCGTGCTCGAGCTACAAATCCAGTGGGAAAGTCGGCTTTCGCATCTGCGCTCAGACTCGTCGGCATTCGCTCTTTTGCGGCGTCTTCCAGAGATGCCCGTGTTCACGATTGGCGGCGCGGCGAAACGCCTCAGCCGAACATTTGCAGCGGTGAATGGCGCCGTAGCGATCCTCGTTTCGGCGGGCATTCTCACGCCAGTGAAGGCCGGACAGCGGAATCGCGTTTTTGAGGCGCGCGAGTTGATCGATGCGTTCACCGCCCTCGAACGACAGCTCGCGAGTCCCGATGGGAATACCCGTACGTCTGCACCCGCACGCCCGGTACCCGATCGTGCGAAACGGCTGCGGGATGCAGAAACGCGTGGGCGTTGAGCAACACGACGAGATTGCTTCCTTCCCCAAAACGAACCGCGTCATCGCCTTCATCGGGCCCTCCAGTGGGTTTCGCCCCGCCCCTTAGCGCGGAACCCAACAGGGATCCGATGTTCCGCGCAGCATCGCGATTTGGGTGCCGAGCGCGACGTCGTCGGCGAAATACCAATTGGTCGAGCGCCGGTAGCAGAGCGGCTCCATGTCGTGGTCGGCGCGGCGCACGAGATAGCGGACGCCGGCGGCGATATCGGGGTCGGCCGCACGCGCGGTACGATCGGCGCGCGCTTCGAGCAGCCGCGCGTACGTGTTGTAGGCAGGGAAGACGATCAGCGCCGTGAGGCCGACCATCGTGCCGACGAGCGCGAGCCGCGAGAGCACGTCGTCGTCGCGCCGGAAGTGGATGCGGTCGCTCACGAAGACGCCGACCGCTGCGATCAAGACGACCAGCATCGCGCCGATCGCGACCAGCTTCGCAACGTCGTTGAATCGCACGTGCGCCGACTCGTGCGCGATCGCGAAGACGACCTCGGCCGGCGTCGCCGCCGCGACGAGGACGTCGCCGAGCACGATCCGCGTCGTGGGTCCGATCCCCTCGGTGCGCGCGGTCAGCATGCGCGTGTGCGCCGATTCGTTCGCGATGAGAACGGGCGCCGCGGCGGCCGCCGACGGATGCGGATACGGATACGGCGTTTCGCCAAACGCCAAGAGCGCGCTAAGCACGGCACCGGCAAACCCAACGATGAAAATCGTCGCCGCCGTGATCACGTACCAGAGCCGCGTGCGATCGACCAGCCACAACACGTACGCGAACACGAGGCCCGTAAAGAACGCGATCTCGAGCGCGCCGAGCGCGTAGCCG
>PLAE01000198.1 GCA_003134035.1 Candidatus Velthaea versatilis | reverse complement strand
CCGAGTGGTTAAAGGCGGCAGACTGTAAATCTGCTCTGCACCGCAGTACGCTGGTTCGAATCCCCCTGCCCACCAGACTGACCGCGGGCGTTGCATAATGGTAATGCCCTTGCCTTCCAAGCAAGAGTCGCGGGTTCGATTCCCGCCGCCCGCTCCAGAAGAAAAAGCTTGTAATTACGGGCTTTTTTCTTTATCGGCTCGACGACTGTTGGCTCGTCGGAACCGGTTTGTAGCCTATTTGTAGCCTATTTTTCTGATTTCCGGTGTAGCCTATTTTCCGATTGCGGGTCTAGCCGACGCTTTGTTTGATTGCCCATTGCTCTTTCCCAGCAGCAGCATCTCGAGACGATCGATGGCGGCTCGTTGGGCGCTTGGATCGGTATGCTGATACGTGTCGAGAGTAATACTCGATTTCGCGTGGCCCATTGTCGTCGAGATGGTCTTGAGAGGGGTTCCTGCTTCGGCAAGCAGAGGCATGCCAGTCCATCGAGTTCGACTATATTTCCTCGCCCAAAGGGCCCAGCAGTGCTGGCGCGGGGCCGGCTATCGTGTCTCTGGTTCATTTCCGTTCCCGCCCAGCAGCACGAGTATGGTCAGACCCGCAAGGGTGACGTAGCGGAATGCCGATTCGATGCCGTTCCACGTCGTCGACTGCCACATCAAAAACCATTCGCCGCCGATCGCAATGAAGCCGAAGCCAAAGAGGATGATGACCATCGTGAGCCCGAGCACGGCGAGTGGCGCGGCTCCGGTAAAGCCATCCGCGTTGCCTACGTTCGCGGCAAGCCCAACGGTTGCGATGATGATCACCATCGCGTTGAGCACCTCCCAGGAGATGATGGCGAGATAGGCCGCGGTTTGCAAGCCACGGTTCGTTATCGCGCGCCACAGTAGATGCGAACCGGGAAAGATTGTGTCCATCGCCAGAACGTGCCGCACGAATTGCCAGTTAGCATCATAGTTCATGAGATTGCCGAGCGCCACAAGGCTAATTAACACGCCAACGATCGCGACGAGCATCACTTTGCACGCGCGCACGAGCACGATGCCGCGCGCCGGTGCCAGTGGCCTCATCGCGCGTTCAGGCGCGCATGGCGCCGGTGTCGCGATCGTGTCAGCCGTGCCGCACCAAAAGCTAACATAACTTCACGAACGTCGTCCTAAGACGAACGAGGCGATTTGCATTCGCATCTGCCCTCGAAGGTAGGAATTGCAGCGTGTATTGAACATGTCGACGACGTCAACCTATTCGGTGCTCTGCCATCGCGTCCGTCGCTTCCCTGAGTCCGGAGCGCTGGGTGTGCTCATGGCGGGAAGTACCGCGCGGGTAACGTTCATCGGACCGAACATGGTGGTCTCGACCTGCGCCCGGAAAATCCTCCGGTGTGATCGCCTCGAAGAACCGGGCGTAAATAGTACCCGCGTTGTTGACGAGGACGTCGATTCGGCCGAACCGTCCACGGCGGCACGCACGGCATCCTTGGCGTCGGCGAGGCTGGTGACGTCGAGCTGGACGGTTCGAAGGCGGTCGTCGTTTCCAATGGGCGCTGGGCCGCCGGCGCAACCAACCCTCCCTAGGCCTCGTCTTCATTCGCAATGGCTTTTTCGTTCCGAACCGCCTCGGTCGCGGCCGCGATTTGGAGCGCTGCCGCGATCTCCGCGGCTTCTGCTGCGCCCACGACTGGACAGCCGGCGCCGCCGTTGCATCTGAAGACGATCGACGGGGAGACCGTCGATCTCGCGAGTTACCGCGGCAAGACGCTGGTGATCAACGTATGGGGTTCGTGGTGTCCGCCCTGCCGGCTCGAAACGCCCGATCTGATCGCCGAAGCCGCGGCGACGAGCGGTGCGAAGGTCGCGTTCTTGGGCGTCGACACGACGGAAACCGCCGCGGTTGTGCGCGCCTACGCCGCGGCGAAAGGCATGACCTATCCGCAGGTTGCGACGACCGGTGAGTCGCCGTTCGCACGCGATTATGCGATCACGAATTACCCGACGACGATCGTGATTGATCCGAACGGCGTGTTGCGCGCGGTTCACGCCGACAACATCCTGCCCCGCGCCCAGCTTCACGCGTATATCGTCGCCGCGCAGAAGGGCGAAACCGCACCGCTCGTGACCGCCGAACAGCAAAAGCTCGATGCGATGCTCGACATCGCCAAGTTTCCGTTCGACGGCGATGCGGCGAGCGCGCTCGCCAACGCGCGTGCCGCCGACCACGCGATCTGGTCCGCCGACGAGGAACTCGACGACGCGATGATCGACCCGGCGCGCGATCACGATCTGCTGCGGACGCGCGCCGAACAGGATACGTTGCGCAACCGCGCGATTGCGGCGCTGCAGGCGCATGCGCAGACGCGCAAGGACCGGGGGCTGCTCGCGCGCATGCAAGGCTACGCGGCTGAATCGGCGGGCCGCTTCAACCAGGCCGCAACCGGCTTCCGGATGGCGCTCGCGATCAACCCGCAAGATACGGAGGCGCTGTCCGCGCTAGCGTACGCGCTCTCAGAATCCGGAGATCGTGCGGCGGTCGTCCCAATAGCCGCCCGGCTCGCCGCGCTTTCGCCGTCTTACGCGAATGAGGTTTCGCTCGCCCGCGCCCAAGCCGCGGTTGGCGATCACGACGCGACGGTCGCGGCGATCGACGCTGCGATCGCGCTGGCGGAGAAGAAATCGCCGGCGGCGCTAGCCTGGACGCATCTCTACGCCGGGCGTGCCGCCGTCACGCTCAACGACACGGTGCGCGCGCGCCAAGAGTTCTTGGCCGCACAAGCGGCCGCGGAGCGCATACCGCGCGGCAATCCGCGTTACGCGTGGTATATCGAGCAGTCCCAGGAAGCACTCGTCGCGTTCGGACTCGCCGGCGCGCAGTCCGCGACGACGGTAACGATGGCGCCCTGGACCGGGCCGGATTTGCCCGGTTCCATCGCAAGTACGCACAAGTATCGCGTCGTGCTCAGCGGCGCGCCGGGCGAGGCGGTGAAGCTGCATGCCACCGGGCTGCCGAAGCATTGGGTCGCGTCTTTCTGCACCAATCGGGTCTGTGCGCCGTTTACCGTCCAGAGCACGATCCCGCCGTCGGGCGTGCTCGTCATCGAATTTCAAGTCATCCCCGACGATGAGCATTCCAACGCGCATCCGATGGTGCGCATTGATGCCACCGCGGGTGCGAAGCGCAGCGCGACGAGCGCCGTGATTGCCAGCTAGCCGTTCCCGATGTCGGGCAATCGTCGAAACCTCCACGCGCACGCGCGGTTTCCTATGTGCCCTATGGTTCGGGGCTTTGCCCCGACCCGGATGCCGGAAGAGTCGCTCAGGCGTTGGTGTTCGTGTTGTTTCCGAGGCCGAGCGATCCGAACAACGTGGCGATGTTCGAGAACTCCGACTGGATGTTCGAACTTTGGATCGCGACGAAGGCGATCTGTTGCGGCGTCTGGGCGGAGTCTGGGGGCAGCGCGGCGTCATTCTGATTGCTTGTCAGACCGCTGATTCCGAAAAGCGTCCGCGTGTTGGCGACCTGTTGCGCCTCGACTTGGGTACGTAGGCTCGCCGGCGTCAGGGCTGCGCTTGCGCCGGCCGCTCCGCTTGGCACGGGAATGACTGACTGGGGATCCGCCTGTGACGTGCTGCCGAATAAGGTTCGCGTGTTGGCGATTTCGCTCGCAAGATAGTCGCTGATCGCGTTTGTTCCAGCTAGGTTGATGGCCATGCTTCGGATATCGGTAAAATGGCTGTGCTTCCCTTAGGCATCGAGAATGGCGCATGACGGCATACAACGCTTCAATTTCCTGGCCAGGATGGGCGTCTACCGCACCGTCAGCGAGCGCGTGATCGGCCGGGCGGCCGTTTTGGTCCGGGGATCGGTCGAGTTGACCACCATTTGCAGATTCGTCCCGGGCGGAGCGTCGATCGCGACAACCGTCAAAAAAGAGCCGTCACGGTTCGCGGTAACCTGATTGCGGACGTTCGCGCCGCCGCCTAGGCCCAGAATCGAGCCGACGGCACCCGCAATGGTCGTGGGATTGGTTTGCGTCGCGCCGACTTGAACGATAACCGTAGCTCCGGGTAACGTCTCACCGCTGACCGTAAATTGCGAGCCGACTTGGGCCCCGTTGCCCGGGCTCACATCAGCCAGCCGGTTCTCCACCGATGAGGTGCCCGACGTGAAGTGCCAGCGATCGTCGAACGGCGCACCGTTCGCGTCATGACCGGTCACGCGCACTTCGTGGCGCATCGATTGCAAATCGGACGGCGGAGAGTAGACGAAGCCTGAAGGCGAGCGCGAAGTCGACGGTGTGATGTCCAACTCGTCGAGCGTAATGCGAAGCGAGTTGGGGTCGACCTGCGCGCCGCGGAATTGGGCCTCGACCGTGGGGCGCCGGGCCGCGACATTTGCATCGCGCGACGGCGCGAGTTCACCCAGGCGCACGCTGCTGCCGGCCGGCGGCGCCGGCGCGGGCGCGGCGGCAGTCGAGCCGCCATTGGAGATCGCGACGATCTTGTTCGCGGCGTCGAAGTTGACGACGGCGCCCAAGGCCTGGGAAACGAACCGCAACGGCACGTACGTACTCGCACCAACCACAAAGGGCGCGACGTCCAGCGGTTGCGGCTGGCCGTTGACCGTCGCTTGCGTTGACCCGATGTGCAGCGAGATGGAACGGCCGTTGCCCTGCGCGTTGATCACGCCGGCTTCATAAACGACCGACGCGCCGAGCCGCTCAAAGATGCCGCGCAGCGGAACGAATACCCGCCCGGCGCGCTCGGTCGGCGGCGGCGCGAGGTTCAGCGGCGCTCCATTGAGTGTAACGCTCACGCTCTGCGCGCCGGCTCCGCTCGGTACGACGGACAAAGAAAGCGCTGCGACGACGGCGGCCGGCTTGAAGATAGTCATCGAATATCCCATGGGCTCAAGCTACCCTCCGTAAAGTCGTCTTTAACTATTGTCGCTCCAGTCCGCGCCGGCACGCGGGGCTCGGGGGACGACGCGCACCGTGCACATACAGAATCTTTACAAATCAGTAGCGGGTCGGCACCTCCGCGGGTCGACGACTGATCGCGAACGGTTCGTCGGCCCGTCGACGAACCACCAACTTAACCGGCTCTTGATATTGAGCGGAATCTTTCGGAACCGCTCGTAGCGGAAGAACGTACCATGTGATCGCGCGAATCCACTGCGCGAAGAACTGATCCCAAGGGGCTGCAAATGATGTATTCACTCCGCCACCAATCGGCGCGTGGCCGCTGATGTCCGGCGTTCGATCCGCCGAGTCGTTCGCCGGCGCGAATAGCTGCGCCAATGAGCCCGTGCACCTCATCGGCCAAATCCAGGATCGTGGGATGTTGGCCGCCCTATCCGAACCGGACTTGGTCGTGCGACAGGTCAGCGCCAATGTGAGTAGCCTCTTGGGCTTGCATCCGGATGCCGTCTTGGGCAACTCGCTCGAGGACTTGCTCGGCTCGCAGCAATTCGAGGTTTTCCGAGCGCGTCTCTTGACGACCGAAGACCTCATTCGGGCGAATCCGCTGCGTCTGTTTATCGGCGAGTGCAAATTAGAGACGAACTGCGTCGTGCATCGCCAGGACGGCGTCCTAATCGCAGAATTCGAGCTGGTGAACGGCGTATGTTCGCTCGAACCGCCGCTCAATCTTGCCGCGCACATTGCAATTCCGTTCTCCGCAATGCAGCGGGCAACCGATATCGTCGACCTTTGCCGTGTCGCGGCGACCGATGTACAGGAGCTCAGCGGCTTCGACCGCGTGATGATTTACCGGTTCGACGCGGAGTGGAACGGCGAGGTGATCGCCGAGAGCGCCCGTTCGTCGCGCATCTCGTATCTCGGCTTGCGTTTTCCCGCCAGCGATATTCCGGTTCAAGCGCGCCGGCTGCTTCTGACGAATCCCCTGCGCGCGATCGCCGATGCCGCGTCGGCGCCGGTGGCGATCATTCCGGAAATCGGGCCGCTTACCGGCAGAGCTTTGGATCTGAGCCGCTCTTTTCTGCGCAGCGCCTCACCGATTCACATCGAGTATCTTCACAACATGGCCGTTCGTTCGTCGATGACCGTGTCGATTATCGTGGAGGACCGGCTGTGGGGGATGATCGCTTGTCATCACCCCGTGGCTCGGCCCGTCGATTGCTCCATTCGCGCGGTTTGCGAACTGCTGGGCGGCATTCTCGCCTCCCAGGTGGAGTGGAGGATAATCAATTCGGCCTTGCAGTCGCGGCTGGCGTCGCGCAAGCGGCTTGAAAGCTACATGGCTGGCATGGAAGCCTCGACGGTCCTATTCGACACGCAAGCGCTCGAGAGCCCTTGGCTTCTCGCTCTCTTGGACGCCGATGGCCTCATTTCGCGCATCGACAACGTTGTTTTAGCTCAAGGAGCGACCGTACCCGAAGAATCACTGCTTCCGATCATCACGAAGCTCAAGAACTTTGCATCGCGCGGCATTGCTAGCTCAAACATGCTCGGCGTCTTGGATGAAAGCGCCGAATCTTACGCAAACCAAGCCAGCGGAGCGCTGTATGTTGGTTTATCAGAAGGCAGCAGCGACTATCTCTTGCTCTTGCGCCAGGAGCTGATCGAGACCGTCACGTGGGCGGGCAACCCCGATAAGGCCGTGAACGCGGATACGGAGGGGACGCTGCACCCGCGCACGTCTTTTGCGGCCTGGCGGGAAACCGTGCGCGGGCGCAGCCGGCCTTGGACCGAACTCGAACTTGAAAACGCGCGCTTTCTGCGCGAACAGATGCTCCGGCTGCAGGCCGCTGGCGTGTTGCGCAAGACCGTGCAGCAGGTGCGTGAGATCACGCAGAGCTGATCGTGGCCGGCAACGTTAACCGGCGCGTGCTGCTGTCGCGCGCCCAACGATCGATGGTTCGCCGCAGACGCTCACGGTCGACGGGCTTTGCGAGGTGCGCGTTCATTCCGGCTGCATGGCAAAGAGCGACTTCCTGGGCCATCGCGTTGGCCGTGAGGGCAACGATCGGGACGGTGCCTGAAGACTCGGGCAACGCGCGAATCGCGCGCGTCGCATCGACCCCGTCCATCACCGGCATCTGCATATCCATCAAAACGAGATCGAACGCCTCCAGCATGACCTTCTCCACCGCCTGGGCGCCGTTCTCGACGAGCACGACATCGTGGCCGTCTCGCACGAGCAAACCTTTGACGACGATTTGATTGACGCGATTGTCGTCGGCGATGAGTATGCGGCGCGGCGTGATGGGGACCAGCGGCTCTACGACTTCATCGAGCGAGGGTGTCGCGGTCGCGGGAAGTCGTGCGGTGAACCAAAAGACGCTTCCCGTACCGGGCACGCTGTCCACGCCGATCGTCCCACCCATGGCTTCGACAAGGTATTTGCAGATCGCTAAACCGAGGCCCGTTCCGCCGAATCTGCGCGTCGTTGACTTCTCCAGTTGTGAGAAGTCGCGAAAGAGGAGATGCAGCGCGTTGGGTTCGATCCCGATACCGGTGTCGGCGATCTCGAAGCGAATGCAGTCGGCGGATGGCGACGGCTCGCGCCGCACACTGACCGCGACGGAGCCGTGCTCGGTAAACTTCAGCGCGTTTGTCAATAGGTTGAGCAGCGCCTGACGTAACCTGGTCGGATCGCCGTCGACCCAAGCCGGGAGGTCGGCTGCGAAATGGCTGGTGAGGTCGATCCCTTTGGGCAGCGCTTCACTCCGAACGATCGATAGAGCGCCATCGACGAGGGCATTGAGATTCAGCGGAATCTGCTCGAGTTCGATCTTTCCCGCGGCGACCTTCGAGAAATCGAGAATGTCGTTGATGATGGCGAGCAGCGATCGACCCGCATCGCCAAGGAGCGTCATGTAATGCCGTTGATCGGCCGACAGCGCACCGTCGAGAACGAGCGTCGTGAAGCCGATGATGCCGTTCATCGGCGTGCGGATCTCATGACTCATCCGCGCCAGGAATTCCGACTTCGCGCTGTTCGCTTCTTGGGCCCGCTCCTTTTCGTCCCGGAGATCGTCCGTTAAAAGCCGAACTTCGGTGATATCCCAATTCGCGCCGACCATCCGCGAGCCAAAGCCGCTGGGATCGTGCAGCAACGTCCCCGTCGCACGAAGATAGCGCACCTCGCCGGTTGGCCGGACAATCCGAAACTCTGTGTCGAACGGCTGACCGTCGAAGGCACGCTGAATCTCGGTTTGCGCTTGCTTGCGATCGTCGGGATGGATGGAGCGCAGCCACAAGTCGTAGGTCGCTACGATTGTACGATCTTCGATCCCGTAGAGATCGTACATCACGCTATCCCATTCCAAGCGATTGCAAGGGATGTTCCACTCCCAGATACCGATGTGTCCGGCCTTCGCGGCGAGCGTGACGCGTTCGCTAAGTCGTGCTCGTTGCCGCTCGTCCTCTTTGACGCTCGTAACGTCTTGCAGGACGCCGAAGAGGCCGACGATTTTTCCGTCGGAGGTCCGTTCGGCTTGACCGCCGGCCACCACTTCGCGGATTGTTCCGTCGGGGCGCGCGATACGTGCGCTGAAGTTGAACGTCTGGCCGTCCGCGAGGGTTTGACGGATGATCTCGATAACGCGGGCGCGGTCTTCGGGATGATAGGCCGATAGCATCCATCCCAGCGTCGGCGTGAACGACGTCGGCAGACCGTACGTGCGGTACACTTCGTCGGACCAGTACGCTCCGTTCGATACCAAGTCCATGCGATAGTGGCCGACCCGCGTCATTTCCTCGGCCATCACCAGCAGTCGATTTGCCTCGCGCAAGTCCGTCGGTTCAGCGCCGTTGTTTTGCGTCAACCGCGCGAAACGATCGGCGGGTTTGCCCAGGACGTTGTCTCCGAGCCGCCGGTCCTGGGCGTCGGTTGCCGTAAATATCCAATGCGCGGGTTCGCCGCCGGGGTTGTCGAGCGGCACCGCGCGCAGGTGATGCCGATGATACACACCGTCGGTTCGCCGCAGGCGGATGTCGCATGCGAACGACGCGTTCGCCGCGATGGCTGTGCGCGCGGCACGCGCGAAGTGCTGATCGTCGTGATGGACGATCCAGGCGGCCGAGGTGTCGTTGAGCACATCGAGCGTCTGGCCCGTATACGTGAGGCAACGTTCGTTGACGTACAAGATTTGCAGTGAGCGATCGACGACGCCTACGAGTTGCGGTACCAGGTTGGCGAGCGCCACGCAGTAAGGGTCGCCGGCTCCCCAAGGTGCCGGCTCGGTTCCTACGCTCGCTTCCGTTCGTGACGTATCCACATCTGTTTAATCGGCAGAACAACCAGAGCGACCGTTCGCCGCGCCATGGCACTGCATGTTTCTTTACGGAATGCCGAGGGCGGGGCCGCCGTCGTGCGAAACGCCCGTTAGTCTTCCGGCTTCTTCATGAAGACCGCCGCATCGCACGCCGGTATGGGGCGACTGATAAAATATCCCTGGACGGAATCGCAGCCCAGATTTCGAAGGGTATTCAACTGCGTTGACGTCTCGACGCCTTCGGCGATGACCTTAAGGTTCAGTTGATGTGCAAGCGAGACGATCGCTCCGACGATGACCGGATCGACGAGCTCATCGCAACCGTCAGCGCTCACAAACGAACGATCGATTTTCACGCACGTAACCGGCAGTCGGCGCAAATACGACAGCGACGAGTAACCGGTTCCAAAGTCGTCGACGTGAATGCCGATTCCGAGGTCACGCAATTCGCGCAGGACGGTGAGGGATCGCTGGGCATCGAGCATCGCCGCGCTCTCGGTCACCTCGATGACGAGCGCGCACGGGTCGATATCGGTTTCGCGAATGATATCACGCACCACCGAGCTGAAGTGTGAGGCGGCGAGCTGGATCGCCGAAACGTTCACGCTCATGCGCACCGGCATCCGGGTCGGTCCTGCATCGCGCTGCCATTCACGAAGCGCAAGGCATGCCGTTTTCAAGGCCCAAGTGCCCAACGGAACGATCAGGCCCGATTCTTCGGCCGCGGGGATGAACGCCGCCGGCGATACAGCAATGCCATCGCTGCGCTGCCAGCGCATGAGCGCCTCGAATCCCTCGACTTCATGCGCGCCGCTCGCAAGCGAAACGATCGGCTGATAAGCGAGCCGGAATTCGCGATTGCTCAAGGCGAGCGCCAGGGTTCGCTGGAGATCGGACTTCGATTTGTGTTCGGTCCCGAAAGATGATTTGAAGAACGTATAGCGATCGCGTCCGTGCTGCTTGGAATGATCCAAGGCGATGTTCGCATCGCGAAAGATGTCTTCCGCGCACGAATAACGCTCATCGGCAATGACGATGCCGATGCTCGCCGTTACGACGCAGTCGATGTGCGCGAGATGCCAGGGCGCCGCAAACGATGCCTGGATCCTGCGCGCGATCAATTTTGCCGTTTTGACTGTCGATGTGCCGAAGGTGATGAGCGCGAAGGCATCGCTGTCGATCCGGGCGACGAGATCTTCGACGCCGGCAACGTCGAGCAGCCGCTCTCCGCATTGCACGAGGAGGTTATCACCGACGTCGTTGCCCAAACTATCGTTGATCTGTTTGCAGTGATCGATGTCGATGACATACACTGCGAATGTTCGGTGTTGCGGCGAGCCGGTCCGGATTGAAGCGGCGGCTGCTTCGAGCATGCGCAGAAACTCGCGCCGATTCGGAAGCGTCGTGAGCGCGTCGTGAGTCGTTGAATAGTCCAACTCGTGGTTGGCGTGCAAGCGCCGCGACATTTCGGCTTGCAGTTCGTTTGCGACCCGCAGCCGCTCGTCCTCGACTCGGTTGAGGTACAGGACCGTGGCGCGCTGCTCGTTCTCGATGACTTGCTTGGCTTTTTGGGTTTGGGCAAGCACCCTCGTCGTCGCGTCGTGCTCGATGAGCGTCATGATCAGGCGCGCGGCGACCGCAAGAGCGTCGAGTTGCAACTCGGTGAGCCCGCGCGGAACGCGGTCCATGACGCAGACGGCGCCCAACGCGTGGCCCTCCTCCGAAACGATCGGGACACCAGCATAAAAGCGGATGTGCGGATCGCCCGTGACGAGCGGATTGCCCGCGAACCGCTTGTCTTCGCGCGCGTCGCTGACGACAAAGGGCTTGTCCGCTTGGGCGATGGCGTGCCCACAGAACGAAATGTTTCGCGGCGTCTCTTGGAATGTTAGTCCGACGGACGCCTTAAACCATTGCCGGTCGCCGTCCACGAGCGAGATCGCAGCAATCGGTGTGCCGCATGCCGACGCGAGAAAATGGACTAGCGCATCGAAATCAGCGCCTGGCGACGTGTCCAAGATGCCAAATGTCTGCAACGCCAGAAAGCGCTCTGCCTCGTTTTTTGGGGTCGGGGCTTGCTGCATCGGACTTTCCTTCGCGCTGGACGCCGGCTAAAAGCGATGGATATCAAGACCCAAGGACGATTAGTCGCTTCCTTATACTCTCGGCAGAAGGCGGCGCGAAACCAAGTCAACCGGCGCAGCGCGTGCGTCTGCTGACGCCTTGCGTTGGGCCTTCGCTTCACGAACCGCCTCCCGGAGCGGTGGACGTGCTGACGAACGAAAAGAAAGAGCGCCACTCGCATGGTGACGCTCGGTTCTCTTGCCGCAGTCCGCGCCGCAGCGAAACGAACTAGCTCGAAGTGTTGCGATCCCGCTTAGCACGAACTGCGCGAATTTCTCCGCCGGCCGTAGTGAGCAGGAACCGATTTTTGAAGATCTGTCGACTGACGAGCCAAGAGATATCGGCCGTCGAGAGATCTCCGGTCCGCGTTGGAGTTTCGATCACGTCGTGTCCAACCTCGTGTTAGCTTAAGGGACTGTGATCGTAGGCGCGCCATGCGACGAAGTCAATGACCAGTCGGCAAAGAGGCATCGAAATGAGGCGGATCGCAGAAGTCTTTACATATCGAGCGGCCTGGCTTTGTGCGCGACATTAACACATTGGATGACGCGCGGTCGCTCGAAAGTGTAAATCTTGTTGCTCAATCAACGAACGTAACGGCGTCGGCGGTATCATGTAGGTGGTCGAGCATCTCGCAGCATCTTTACGGCGGCTGTTCGAGAAAAGCAGTCCGCGCCAAGCGTTGACGAAGCAATCACACAGATTGAACGCGAGCTTGGCGAGCAAAGCTAAGGATCTCGTCATGATGGCGCGATAATTAGCTCAACGACCCGTATGCGAGATATCGCAGTGTGTGCTCGCAGAGGTTGTCTTCTTACTGCACCAACGCCCTCGCTTCCGAACCGCGAGCAGTACTTTGGGACGCGTCAAAAGGGCGCGTTCTGCTCAGCGGCACCTCAGCACGCACAACGTGGAGACTTAACACATTATGGCGCTTGTCAAAAGCTCACGGATCGCCAACGCGGCGTCCAGAACGACCCACCCGAACGCTGACGGCGCTGCCTCGAACAACGCCGCGGCCGAAGTCGAAAAACGGCGCGCGCGCAACGTCGCACGGCAGCAGAAGGCCGCCGAGCGCATCTCGGCTGCGACCTCGCAGCTAGCGGCGGGCATCGCGGAGGGGAGCGCGGCGTCCGAGGAGCTGCGGCGCTCGATGGACCAAATTGCCGCCGGGGCTGAGGAGTCGTCAACGGCCGCGCAAGAGTCGATGCAGTCGGTGACCGCGATTGCCGGCCAGATTACCCGCGCCAAAGACGGCGCCGAGGCTTCCGTTCAAAAGACGGCGACCCTCCAGGAGCTTATTGCCGGAATCCGGGTACAGATCGCCGACTCGATCATGAAGATCGGCCAGAGCGCGGAGCGTCAGACCGCGTCGGTCGTGCGCGTCGAGGAGTTGGAAAAGCAGGCCGCGGCGATCGGTGAGGTCGTCAAGGCCGTGGCGCGCATCGCCGATCAGACGAACCTGCTCGCGCTCAACGCCGCAATCGAGGCAGCGCGAGCCGGGCAGCACGGCAAAGGCTTCGCGGTCGTCGCGGACGAGGTTCGTACCCTAGCCGAGACGTCGGAGAAGAGCGCGCGCGACATTCAAGAGATGATCGGGCAGATCCAAGCCGAGGTAAAACTGATCGCCGAGGGCATCGCCAAGGCCGCGGAGAGTTCCGCTGCCGAGGTTGAGCGGGCAAAGAGCGTGACCGCTCAGCTCGAGACCGTGGGCAAGGACATGATCGAGGTCATGGAGAGCGGGCGCGACGTCGCCAAGTCGAGCATCGAAGCCGACTCGGCGGCGCGCGAAGCGCAGAAGGGTGCCGAGGCCATCGCCGCGGCAGCCGAGGAGCAGAGCGGCGCGTGCGAAGAGGCCGTGCGAACCGTTGACCAGCAGATGAAGGCGCTCAGCGAGAGCGAGACGGCGTCCGAAGGTCTTTCCGGCATCGCCGAGGAGCTCAAGAACAGCTCCAACGTCACCAAGAGCCTCGAGGAAGTCTCCTCGTCGGCCGAAGAGCTCTCTTCGGCTGTTGAAGAGATCAATCGCGCCGCCGCCGAGATCATGACGGCAATCGAAGAGATATCGAAGGGTGCGCGCGCTCAGGGCGCCGCAACGCAGCAGTCGTCCGCCGCGATCGGCCAGATCGAGAAAAGCACAAAGTACAATCTCGACAAGGCGAGTGCCGCGATGGCGAAGGTCGAGGAACTCAGCGCCCTGCTCAAGGAAACGCAGATCGGTGTGCAGGCGCTCGTTGACGGCGTTCTCACGGCCGTCGAGTCGAGCACCCGCTCGGGCGAGCAAATTGCTTCGCTCGAACAAATTAGCCGGCGCATCGATAAGATCGTCGACTCGATCACGACCGTTTCGATCCAGACCAACATGCTTGCCGTGAACGGATCCGTCGAAGCGGCGCGGGCCGGCGAGTTCGGTAAGGGCTTTGCCGTTGTGTCGACCGATATCCGTAACCTCGCGCGCGACAGCGCCGAGAATGCCGAACGGATTAAAGATACCGTCAAGGCCATCCAAGACCAGATTAGCGTCGTGCGCCTGGACTTGCGCGAGATCGGTGACTCGGCCGTCGCGCAAGCCGAAAAGAACAAGCAGATCACGATCACGCTCGGCACGAGCGTTTCTGAGATGGCGGTCGTGTTCCAAAGCAACAAGGACACGGTAACGGGGATGCAGTCGATCCAGGAGGCGATCAAAGAGTCGCAGGTCGCGATCGAGCAGATCGCCACGGCGACCACCCAAGCGGCCCGCTCGGCGGGCGAAGCCTCGACCGCGGCGACCCAACAAGCGAAGAGCGCCGAAGAGCTGGCGTCGGCAATCGAGGAGATCGCCTCGCTGGCCGAAGAGCTGCAAGGCGCGGCTTGAGATGACGGAGACGAATACTGCAACGCTGGAGGCGCCGGGGACGCAAGCCGAAGGTGTTGTCGGCTCGGTCGCGCTCCAGTTCGTTAGCTTTGGGGTCGACGGCGAGATGTTCGCCGTGCCGCTCGCGCTCGTCCACGAGATCATCCGTTATCCCGACGTCGTGCGCGTCCCGTTGGGCGCGGCGTCGCTCGAGGGCCTAGGAAATCTGCGCGGCACCGTCCTGCCGATTCTCAGCCTGCGCCGGCTGCTCGGCGCGAACGACGTCGAACACGATGATGCCACGCGTGTGGTCGTCCTCAATAACGACGGCCATCCGGTCGGACTCGTCGTGGACCGCATGGCGAACGTCGTCACCGCGGAACCGGATCGCATCGAATCGGCCGACGCGATTCGCTCCACGATCGCTACCGATCTGCTCACCGGCGTCATCAAAGGCCGCGACGGCGAGTCGATGGTGATGATCCTCGACGCGGGCATGCTCATTCGGCGTGAGTTCTCCGCGGTCACCGATACGGCCAAGTCCGGCGCGAACACAAATGCCGGGCCGACGGCGGCTGAGGCGCAGCGCGAGCGCGCCGAGCAAATCGCGGAAATTCAGCTGGTGAGCTTTACGGTCGCCGGTCAAGAATACGCGCTACCGATCGAAAGCGTTCAAGAGATCGTGCAGATTCCGGCTAACGTCACGCAAGTGCCCAACTCCGATTCGCACGTGTTGGGCGTGATGACGCTGCGCAACCGGCTGCTCCCGCTCGTGAGCTTGCGCCGCATGTTCAACTTGCCCGACGTCGAGTTGAGCGAGTCGAACAAAATCGTGGTCGTGGCCCTGGCCGAAGGCGTCTCCGTCGGCTTGGTGATGGACAGCGTGCGCGAGGTCCTGCGCGTAAGCCGTTCGATCATCGACGTGGTGCCCGAGATGCTTTCGCGCTCGCGCGACTTGAGCGATATCACCTCTATTTGCCGGCTCGCCGGCGGCACGCGTTTGGTGTCGGTGCTCTCTGCCGAGCGGCTCTTCAACGTCGATGAACTGCGCGGCCTGGCTGACGTCCCCGAAGCTGACCGCCCGGTGCCACGGGCGACAGGCGAAACGATCGGAGCTGCAACCGCCGTGGTAGATGACGAAGAGCAACTGGTCGTTTTTCGCGTGATGGGCGAGGAATACGCGGTCCCGATCGAATCCGTGCAAGAGATCGTGCGCGTTCCGGACGAGTTGATCCATGTCCCGAACACGCCGCATTTCGTCGAGGGCGTGGTAAATTTGCGCGGCGCCGTGCTGCCGGTGCTCGACCAGCGGCGTCGCTTTGGCCTACCCGCGGCCGAGCGCAACGACGGTCAACGGATCGTCGTGTTTGCGGTCCGCGGAGTACGCACCGGTTTCATCGTTGACAGCGTGTCGCAGGTGATGCGCGTGCCGGCTCATCTCATCGGGCCGGCGCCGGCGCTGTCCGACGAGCAAAGCCGGCTGATCCGGCGCGTGGTCAATTTACCCGAACAGAAACGCATGATTCTCATGCTCGAAGTCGATCAACTCTTGGACATCGGCGAAGTCAGCGAACTCGTCGAGGCATCCGCAGCTTAGGAACGGACTCCATGGCAAAAAAGATCCGCGTGTTGGTGGTCGATGACTCGGCCCTCATGCGCAAGCACCTCCGCGAGCTCTTGACGGAAACCGGCGAGTTCGAGGTCACCACGGCGCGTGACGGCCGCGATGCCCTCGAGCTGCTGCACAAGATCGACCCCGATGTCATCACGCTCGATATCAACATGCCGGAGATGGACGGGCTGACGTGCCTTGCGCGGATCATGACCGAGCGTCCCAAGCCCGTCGTGATGGTGTCATCGCTTACCGAGAAGGGCGCTCAAGTCACCTACGAAGCCCTCGCGCTCGGTGCCGTGGATTATATTCCCAAGCCCGACGGAACGATCTCGCTGAACTTGCGCAACTCGTCGGCGCAGATCATTGCCAAAGTACAGGCTGCCGCCGGCGCGCGCATTTCCCGCGTTCGCGGCCTGGGCGAGCGGTTACGCTCGGAAAGCGGCCGCTCCGCGACGGCAAAGTCACGGGCGACCAACCCGATCACGGCGGCGGAAAGCCGCGATTTAGGGATCGTGCTCATCGGCGTGTCGACCGGGGGGCCGCGCGTCCTTGAAGAGATCTTGCCGGATCTGCCGGCCGACTTCCCATGGCCGATTTTGATCGCGCAGCACATGCCGCGCAATTTCACGGGCACATTCGCCCGCCGGCTCGACGCGATCTGTCAGATTGGGGTCGAAGAGGTGTCCGACCGCAGCGCCCTGCGCCCGGGTCGCGCTTACGTCGGGCGCGGCGACGCCGACCTCGTGCTGCTCAAACGCGGGGGCGATTGGATCGCCGCCACCGTTCCCTGCGATAGCGAGCGCATCTGGCACCCGAGCGTCGCGCGGATGGTGGAAACCGCGATGGCGTGCCTTGCGCCCGAGCGCCTCGTCGGCGTGATGTTGACCGGGATGGGCGACGACGGCGCCGAGGCGATGGCCGAATTGCATCGCAACGGCGGACGAACCGTCGCCGAGGCGGAGAGCACCGCGGTCGTCTTCGGCATGCCGGGTGAGCTGGTCAAACGCGGCGGCGCCGATGCGGTCTTGCCGTCGTATCAGATCGCGCAGAAGCTCAATCAATGGTTGCCGGCGGGCGTCGGCCAGACCCTGAGCCGGCGGATTTCCTGATGCCGCTGATTAATTCGAAGGGCTCGAAAGCGAATGGCTCGGCCCCCAAACCAGCCGACGAAGACGAAGTTGAACGCAGCGTTGACGAGATGCTGGCGGATTTGGCGAGCGAGTCTGCACAAGTTCGGCGCGGAGCGGCGCGCGGTTTGGGAGATCATCCCGGAGCGGCAGCGGTCCTGTGCACGGCGGTGGCGGCGGAGCCGCAGGAAAGCGTCCGCGAGGCGATTTTTACGGCGTTGATCCGCATCGGTACGAAGCCGGCGGCGGCCGGTTTGGTGCCGCTGCTGCAGAGCGAGGACGTCGGTTTGCGCAACGGCGCGATCGAGGCCCTCAAGACGATGCCCGATGCGGTCGCCGATTGGGTCGGCGAGATCTTCGCAGACTGCGCGGACGTCCGTATTTTCGGCGTCGAGATTCTGGGGGCGCTCGGGCATCCGAAGAGCCCGAGTTGGCTGATCGAGGCGATCGAGCACGATCCGGACGTGAACGTGTGCGCGGCAGCCGTTGAAGCGCTCGCGCACTGCGGCGACGCTACGGCGACCGCGCCGTTACTGCGGCTGGTTCAACGCTTTCCCGACGAGCCGTTTCTTGCGTTTGCCGTTCAGACCGCGCTGTCACGAATCGCGGGCGATTGATGGCGGTGCGAGCGCTGGCCGAATCCTCCGATGGTGACGGCCGCGGTGATTTTGAGATCACGAACGAAGAATTCATCAAGTTTCGCGACTTCTTCTACGCCAAGACCGGCGTGCAGTTCGCCGAGTCCAAGCGGTATTTCGTCGATAAACGAATCGTGGAGCGCGCTCGTGACCGAGCCTGCTATTCGTTCCGCCAATACTTCATGCTGCTGCGCACGGATGCATCCGGCACCGAGATGCAGCAGCTGATCAACCTTTTGACGGTCAACGAGACGTACTTCTTTCGCGAAAACTATCAGCTCGAATCCTTGGTTCGTTTTGTTTTGCCGCAGATCGCGGCGCGTAAGCGGCCGGGCGACACGATCCGAATCTGGTCGCTGCCGTGCTCGACCGGCGAGGAGCCGTATTCGATCGCGATTGCCGTCCTCGATGAATGGGCGCAGTCCGATCAATTCCAGATTGAGATCCTGGCCTCCGACCTGGATACACGCGTGTTGGCTAGCGCGAGAAGCGGCGTATACGGCGAGCGCTCTTTGCAGAACGTGGGTCTCGACGTTCGCAAGCGCTACTTCACGCGCCACGGTTTGCGCGATCATCAGATCATCCCCGAATTGCGCGAATCGATCGACTTCTTTCAGCTGAACATCGCCAACAAAGCGGAGATGGCGCGGCATCGGAATGTCGACATCATCTTCTGCCGTAACCTGCTCATTTATTTCGACGATGTTTCACGTCGTGAAGCAGTCGCGTCGATGTTCGAGAGTCTCGTGCCCGGCGGATTCGTGTTTTTGGGACACTCGGAGAGCATGAGCCGAATGTCGTCGCTGTTCGTCCCGCGGCGGCTCGGGGATTGCACGGTGTCCCAACGACCGCTGGAGGGCAAGTAGCTACAATGACTCTTCAAAGCGCTGAACCGGCTGCTGTCGCGCGCCGCGTCCTGGTCGTCGACGACGCCCGCACGGTGCGCCTGTACTACCGCGGCATCCTCGAGAAGGCCGGCATCGACGTGACGGAGGCCGAAAATGGCCTCGAGGGGTTGGAGAAGGCCGAGGCGGCATCTTTCGATTTGCTCCTGGTTGATATCAACATGCCGAAAATGGACGGCTACGCGATGCTGCGCGCGATTCGCGCCGACCCGACGATGCGCGGCACGCCCGCCATTATGATCAGCACGGAAGCCGAAGGGCGCGATGCCCAGCGAGCCTATGAGGCCGGCGCCAATGTGTATTTGGTCAAACCCGTCCGTCCCGAACAGCTTCGTGCGTTCGCGGAACTGCTCATGGGCGTACCCGCGTGAGCGCGCTCCTCGACCAATTCATCGAGGAAGCAAGTGACTTGCTCGAGGCGGCCGGCGCGGCGCTGCTGGTGCTCGAACGCAATCCGTCCGACGAGCGGGCGATCAACGATCTGTTCCGCTCGGTCCATACGCTCAAAGGCACGTCGGCGCTTTTCGAGTTCCCCGAACTGACCAAACTCGTCCACGCCGGCGAAGATCTGCTCGACTGCGTGCGCGAGGGCAGCGTTCCGGTAAGCGGAGAACTCGTGGATTTGCAGCTCGAAGTGCTCGACGTGCTGCGCGGCTGGGTCGATTACGTCCGGGCACAGGGCGGTCTGCCGAACGACGCCGCGAGTTCATCACGCGAACTGATCGCGCGCCTTGGGGCAATGAAGATCACCGGGCGTCCGACGGAATTGCCGGCGTCCCCGCAAGCGGGAGTTGCGCCGGAGGTGATCGGCGACTGGATCGAAACCGTTTCGGAACGCGAGCGCATGACGGCGTTTCGCGCGGCGCTCGACGACGGCCTTACCGTCGCCGCCATCGTTTACAAGCCCGATACGGATTGTTACTTCCGGGGCGAAGATCCGCTGCTGACTTGGCGCGGGGTTCCGGATCTGCTCGCGCTGCTCATCGGGACGGTCGGTCCGGAGCCCGCGCTGATCGATTTCGACCCCTACGTCTGCCGTTTGCAGTTCCATGCGTTGAGCACCGCGCCCAAGGCCGAGCTCGAGCATCTTTTCCGATACGTCAGCGACCAGGTTCGCATCGCTGAGATTCCGCCCGAACGGCTCGCCGTTCCGGTCGGCGTCGACGGTACGGATCCGCAGTCGGCGGCCTTCGCCGACGAGTGCGCCGCCTGGGTCGGCGCCGGCCGCTTACCGGAGCTGCGCGAGCGCGCACTTACGCTGCTTGCGTCGATCGACTCGACCCGCCGTTCGGCATCCGCGCTGCGCTGGCTCATCGCCGTGATCGAAAGCGCCGGCGACCATGCGGATTGGCTGCGTGAGCTCGTCGGGGCCGTCGGCGGCAACACGCCTGCGGCATTCGAAGAAGCCGACGTTGCCGTCGTCCCCGGAAGCGAACTCGTCGACCGGGTCGTCGAGGAACAACGCCGCATCCTGGCTCTCCCGGCGGACGACACGGTGGTCCTGGCCGGGCGGATTGCCTCCGTTGGGAAAAGCCTTGCGAACATTGCCGCAGCGCAACAGGCCTTCGCCGCGGCCCGCATTCTCGAGGGTGCCACGGCGGCGGCGCTGCAGTCGAACGACGCGCGGCCGCTGCTCGACGCCCTGCATGCTTGTTTCGACATCGTATCTCGGCTCGCCGGCGGGGCCGCGGCCGAGGACGTCCCCGTCAGCCGGGCGCAACCGATTAGCGCCGACGGGCACGACCTGCGCCAAACGCGAATGCTCAAGGTCGACCAAGCGAAGGTCGATCGGCTGATGTCGCTCATCGGCGAACTCGTCGTCGCGAAGAACGCGCTGCCGTTTCTCGCCCGGCGGGCCGAAGCGGTCTACGGATCGCGCGAGATGAGTCGTGAGATCGGACAGCGTTACAGCGTGATCGATCGGCTCGCGCAGGAAATGCAAGAAGCGATCATGGAGGTGCGGCTGCTGCCCGTCTCCGAGGTCTTCGCGCGGTTTCCGCGGCTTATCCGCGATATCTCCCGCAAATTAGATAAACAGATCGAACTGGTGCTTGAGGGCGAGGAAACCCAAGCCGACAAGAACATCATCGAGCTCTTGGGCGACCCCCTCATTCACATCGTCCGCAACGCGGCCGACCACGGCATCGAGTCGCCGCAAGCGCGCATCGCAAAAGGGAAACCAGCGCACGGCACGATCCGCCTGCGCGCGATGCAAGAAGGCGACCTCGTCGTCATCGAAGTTTCGGACGACGGGCGCGGCGTCGACACCAAACGCGTGCTCGCCAAAGCGGTCGAACGCGGCCTCATCAATCCCGAAGACGCCGAGCGCATGACCGCCGCCGAGGCGGCAAACCTCATTTTTCACCCGGGTCTTTCAACCGCCGACGTCGTTTCGGACTTGTCCGGCCGGGGCGTCGGCATGGATGTCGTGCAAACGTCGATACGCGACGCCGGCGGAAGTGTCAGCGTGTCCTCGCAGCTAGACGTCGGCACGAAGGTTCGGCTCGCGCTGCCCCTGAGCATGGCCGTCGTCCGGGTAATGACGATCGAAACAGCCGGCGCGCTCTACGGCGTGCCGATCGACATGATCGCGGAAACCGTGCGCATCGATTCGTCCGCGATCAGAGAAATCAAACAGGCGGAGGCGTTTCTTTTGCGCGATACGATCGTGCCGCTCGTCCGGCTGCGTAAGCTTTTGCGCTTGCCTAGCCGATATGAAGAACGTGAGGCCGTGCTCGTGCTGCGGACGGCCGCTGGGCTCGTCGGGATGATCGTGGATCGATTCGACGAGCACATGGATATCATTCTCAAGCCATTGGAAGGCATTCTTGTGGGACTCAAAGGTTTTTCCGGTACGGCTCTGTTGGGCGACGGGCGCGTGCTCATGGTCCTCGACGTCAGGGAGCTGCTGTAGTGCCGCTCGAGTTGCGCGACGACGAGGCGTCTCTCGTCGGTTCTTGCACCGCCGACGAGGCCTTGGAGTTTTCCGATTGGCTCGCAAATAGCGCGCAGCCCAAAGTCGACTTGGCGGCGTGCACCCATCTTCATGCGGCACTGCTGCAGACGCTGCTGGCGTATAAACCTGCGATCACGGCGCGGCCGGCGGATCCGTTTCTCGCTCGCTGGATAAGCCCGCTGCTATGAAAACGATCATGCTCGTCGATGATTCGGCGACCATGCTCATGAGCATGGAAGCACTCCTCAAGAAGGCCGCGTTCGGTACGCAGACGGCCGCCAGCGCGGAAAGCGCGTTGGCTTTGCTCAAAGGCGGAGCGAAGCCGAACCTGATCATCACCGATCTCAATATGGGCGCGATGAACGGCATCGAGCTCATCAAAGAGGCGCGGAAAATTCCCGCGCTGCGCTTTGTTCCGATCCTCATGCTGACGACAGAATCGCAAACGGCGCGGCGCCAGGAGGCGAAAGCCGCCGGTGCCAGCGGCTGGCTCGTCAAACCCGTCGACGGAGCCGCGCTCATGCAGGTCCTAAGCCAGTTACTGCCCGATGGCGCCGTTTGAGGCGCTTCCACGATGAAACCTTATGGCCGTCTTTGCCGCCGGCACGGCGCTGACGGTAACCGCCGTAACGAAGCTCGCGTTCATTCTCGGCAACGACGGTCCGTACGTTATGCTTGCGCACTCCGACGTCGTTTGCAAGGCGATTCGCCGATAAGTACTGAGGACAACGGTTCGAGCCGTCTCCAAGTAAAGGGAATTGGAAATGAAGACGATCTCGTTCGTTGATGACTCGAAGGCGGCAACGCCTGCGGGTGCGTTTTGAGGCGGTTGTTATCCAGCGTTGAACCGAGCGGGGCGCTAATCGTCGTTGCCCTCGCGCTGGCGGCGCTAGCGGCGTTCGCGCCGCGTTGGCTTTGTGTTTGCGCCGGCCTGCTCATCGCGGTTAGTGCAGCGATCGTTTATCGGGCCAAGCGCCGCGCTGCCGTCGATCTCGGCCCCGCACCCGCTCCGGTTCTCGCCGCGGCCAAGACCGAAAAGCGCGACGAGTCGGAGACGCACGGCGCCGCTGACATGCTCGCGCAGTCCGCTGCTGCGCGCGATGCCGCACATGCCGTAGCGCTATCGCACATCGAGCAGATGCTCGCGCAGGTGTCGGCAGACAGCGCGCAAGCGGCCGCGTTCACCGCTGAGCGTACGCGTGCGGTCTCCGTTGAACTCGGTGCGTCCGCCGGGTTGACGGAAATCGTCCGCTCTCAGCTCACCGATGTTACCGAGGAAACTGGTCGCGCGGCTTTGGCAATCGTCGAAAAGCTCAAGCAGATTGATGGCTGCGTCGACCACATTTTAGCCGGAATCCACGAGTCCGCGGAGGCGTCCGAGGCCCTCGTCACGCTATCAAAAGATGAGGCCTTCACCAAGTTGCTGCAATTGGGTAGCGTTGCGTCCAGCGACAGCACGCAAAGCCAGGAAGTGATGCGGGTCGGACTCGCCGATACGGCCGGACGACTGTTCAGCTTCATCGGTGAGATCAAGGAAGTTGCCGAGCGGACGAACATTCTCGCCTTGAACGCATCGATCGAAGCCGCTCGCGCGGGCCATGCGGGGCGGACTTTTGCCGTCGTGGCTCGCGAAGTGAGGCAACTCTCGACCCGCTCTACGGAGCTCGCCGTGCGTATTGAAGGCGACGTGGAGAGCGCGTTCCTCTCGCTTCAGGCGGATTTTCGCCGGTTGCTCGAACGCTCCGAGGCCAGCCACAACGAAATGCGAAGCAGCATCTCGGACGAGCTGACGGCGCTCTCGCAGCATATGGGGCAGCTCATCGAGACCCAGGAGCAGACGGTGCAAGCCGTTGGGCGTTACGGAGAAGAAGTCGCAGCGCTGGTTATCGGCGCGCTGGCGAACCTCCAGTTCCAAGACGTGACGCGCCAGCAAGTCGAGCAGGTCGTGCAAGCGCTGTGCGCCTTCGACCGTCATACCGAAAAATTGCAGCACTTCGTGCTCGGAAACGGCTCGCCGGACGAGATCCCGCAGGTTCGCCGATTACTCGAAGAAATGCACGGGACGTACGTGATGCACCAGCAGCGCTCATCGCATGAATCCGCTCTCGGCGGGTCCTCTGAGCCCGTGGCGCATGGCCTGATGATCGAGCTCTTTTAACCGAACCCCATCTGCTGGCGTCCTAGCGGGCTGAGATCGGCGAGGGTCGCGCGACCGCTGAAGTCGACTTCGTAATCTTCGGGCGCGAAATCGGGCGAGCTTTTGCCGCTGACGAACGCCGGTTTCTGCAGTTCGAGAAACGCCCGGTTCTTCGCACAGTCCGGCGCCGCGCTGATGTACATGACGTTGCTGTAACGGCTGCCGGTGTGGACGTCTTCGACCGCGTGAAGCAGGTCGGGATGCCACCAAATGGTGTCGCCCGGATACAGCTTGGGGATTGAGACGAACGCAGGTAAGAGCGGCGCATGCCAGCGTTCGGACGCGCCCAGTGCGCGACCTGGGGCGGCATCGCATAACGAGTCGGCGGGCACGTCATCGAGGAGCGGACGCAGCAGCAGATAGACGATCGCGCGCGGGATCGGCAGCAGGCGCAAGGTGCCGTCGCCTTGGCCCTGTTCGGTTAGCGCGGTCCATCCCTGATAGGTGCGGAACATCCGGCATACCGCGGGTGATGGAATCTCTTTCACGTCGGGCCGGAAGGCCGCGTCGAAGGGGTCGTACTCGTGCCAATGATCCGAGAAGACGCTCGCGTAGACGCGCCCGAAGCCGGGATCGAGCCAGCGCTCGACCGAGCCGCCGTCCATATGCGGCGACAGTCCCAAGCTCTTGTCGCCCGGCTCGCGTTGCCGGATGCGATCCGCGTAGCTGCACAGGCGATCAGGAGTGAAATCGACGCCGGCACCGCGTCGCGAATGCCACAGGCGATTGAGCCAAAGCCGCGCCCGAGTCAAACTTTCGGACTGGCGCGCCGCGACTTGGGGGCGCGACCAATAAATACCGTAGATCTGCGGCCTGCCGCTTTCCAGCGTCTCGAAGTACTTATCGAGACCCGCTTTTTCACGGGCCCGGTCGAGATAACTGTTGCGCTCGAGATAGTCGGACAATTCGGTATTCCACGCGCTGACCTGATCGCGCGCGAAAACGTTGCGGATAATGGCACATCCGCGAGCGCGGACCGCGTCCCCCAACTCCGTTGAGACGGTATCGGCAAGGATATCGGCGTACGAGATTTCCGGCACGATCTGCTCGCCGTCGGCCGCGCGGGCGGCAATCTCGGATGCTGCTCGGCCGAGTTCGCCTTCGACCTCCGCGAAGACCGACTTCACATCAAACGATTCGCGCAACCGCGACTTGGCGGCTACGACGCTGCTCATGATGGTTGGGACACTGCTCGCCATAAGATGTACCTCGAACGGTTTGTGAGGTCTTTACCGGCTGCGGCTGGTTTCCCACCGTCAAACTTTCCCTATGCTTCGCGCTCGAAGCTCAGGGCGTCGAGGGTTCGCTGGCGACCGAGGCTGCGCATTGAACACGGCCATGCTTGCCCCACCCATTCGCACGCGCGGCAATATCGAAACCCGCGAAAGCGCTCGTGAACGTCTTGCCGATGCCGGCAGCGGTCGCACGGATGCGGGTCGGCTTTGGCTGGGAAATCATCTCTCATAGCGGCGCATCGGCGTGACTCGGCGCGCGGTCAAAAATCTTTGCGTGACGCAGTATGACAGCCTCCGTTTCCCAATCGGGCCTCAAAACGGCGTCGGGATGACGCTCGATTGGGGAGAGACTTGGGTCGCTTTGACGTACTTTCCGCCCAGAAGGACGGGGCCTTTACGGCGATTTGATAAAGAACGTAACAAATACCGCGTGCGCCGGGGCTTGCACGATTCAACGACATGATGATCTTAGAATTGACCCGTGTTTCTTTCGGACGACCGAACGACATGCACGAGCCTCATTGGGCTGACATCTCTGCCCACGGCTACCGACAATGAAAATAACGAGGCCATCGCGGGATTCGAACCCACGGTCGGAGCTTTGCAGGCTCCCGCCTTACCACTTGGCTAGATGGCCGTATTAATGAAAAGAAAACGCCCTCCGTTTGCCGACGAAAGGCGCTGTGCGGACTCGCTCTTCGCTGCGAGGACGCGCCTAATTCGTCCGGCTCACCAGCAGTGGCCAACAGGGACAGCAGCGACATGCTAGCGGACGAGGAAGCATTGCCGCGACTTTACCACGCTGAGCGGGAAGGCGTCAATTCATGCCCGAAGTTTTTGGCAGGTTTCGGGAGGTATGTGCGGCGCCGGAAGCGGATTCGGTCCGGACCGCGCTGCCGTAGCTTAGCGGTAAAGCACCGCATTGGTAATGCGGAGACCATGGGTTCAAGTCCCATCGGCAGCTCCAGAAACTGAGCACGAGAGACTCCGAGAAACCCTGATAGAATCAGGGTTTTTTTGTTGGCGTGTGGTCTTTCGTTGTGTCTTGTAGCGGCTAGTTTTGAGCACAAGTATGAGCACAAATTGAGCACAACACTTTTCCCGTGGGCTCCGATGAGGGGTGCTTAGATAGGCTTGCCGATAGCAAGCCCCGCCCTGAACACGCCCAGCGGGCTTCGCTGTCGCGCTTGCCCGCCAGGTGACCCACGCCGCGGGTCGAGGTTCACGACGCCGTCGAGGACGGTCCACTTCTCGTGATTGTGGCCGCAGAGCGCGATGTCGTGCGGACCCGGAGCCTTCGGCCGGACGTAGCCGCGCCGGCCCTTGTAGTCTGCTCCATCCGCCGATGCCGGCGGGGACGCACGCGAGGATGTTCACGCTTAGCTGCCTTAGCCAAGTAAGCACTCGTAAATGCAGCGAAAGCATGATGTGAATCACCGCGACGCCTCTTCTCGTTTTTCCACCCGGTTCTCCGAAGATCCGACATCCGGTGAATTCACTCGCACGAAATAGTAGGCGCATGCGCCGTCAGCGGCCCTGGATTTTGTGCCACAGATAGTGGGGAAGGCTCACGAAGGTCCGCGCCGGCCGCTGACCGGGCGTACTTGGCGCCGAGTGTGGCGATTGATCGCACCCATCGGCCAGCCTGTTCCACCACCGATTCCGATATCGAACGCCCGGTGCACCTCACGCGTCCGATCGAAAAATGTGATAACCTGAAGTAGAGGATCCGCGCATTGAACGACAACCGGGCAACGGGGTTCGGTCAGCTACTGCGAGAGTTTCGGCTCGCGTCGGGGCTTTCTCAAGAGCGCCTCGCGGAGCGTGCCCGGATGAGTACCGACGGGATCAGTGCGCTCGAGCGCGGGGAGCGGCGTTCGCCGTACCGCGACACCGTAGAAATGCTGGCAACCGGACTTGGCCTTTCTGGTGCGGATCGTGAGCGATTCGAGGCGGCCGCGGCCCGGCAGTCTCAGTTGCGTCGTCGCCCTATCACGATCACCGACGACAAACCGGCAAATCGGCACAACTTGCCCTTAGCCCTGGCCAGTTTTCTGGGCCGCGAGCGCGAGTGCGACTCTCTTCAAAAGCACCTGGCCGAGCATCGGTTGGTCACGCTCACAGGACCGGGCGGGGTCGGCAAGACGCGCCTCGCGATCGAGACGGCGCGTCCGCTGATCGATCGTTTCCCCGATGGAGTCTGGCTGGTAGAACTCGCGCCGGTGGCCGACCCGATGATGGTTGGACCACGGGTCGCGGCAACGCTGGGCATTCCACAGCGCCTAGAAGCGATGATCAGCGACGCTTGGATTGCGGAATTCGTCGAGAAGCACGCTCTTATCGTGTTGGACAACTGCGAGCACGTGTTAGGCGCTGCTGCGGCAGTCGCTCAACGGCTGCTCGAGCGTTGCACGTCCGTGCGCATCTTGGCCACGAGCCGGGAAGCGCTGCACATTGCCGGCGAGCGCGTGATTCGGCTCGATCCACTCGCGATGCCCCGATCGTCGACGGTCGAGGTCAGTCTTGGGGAGTTGCGCGATGCTCCCGCGATCCGCATGTTTGTGGACCGCGCTCGGGACATCGCGCCGCACTTTGCCCTCGCTGATGATGATCATCGCAGGTGGCAGACGCTGCATACGGTCTGCAGGAGCCTCGACGGGATGCCCCTGGCGATTGAACTTGCCGCAGCGCGCATGAACGCGATGAATCTCGAAACACTCGCCGGTGCGCTTGATCGGCAGTTTTTGCTATTCGCCGGTCGGGCCGGCGCCAATTTGACCCGCCATCAGACGCTGCGTGCGCTCCTTGATTGGAGTTACGGTCTGCTGAGCGATGCCGAGCAAAGCGTCTTTCGGCGGCTGGCCGCGTTCGCTGCCGGGTGGACGCTAGAAGCCGCTGAAGCGATCTGCGTTGGCGGCCCCGTACAAGCTGCGGAGATCTTGGCAATCCTCTCGTCGCTGGTCGATAAATCACTCGTCGTTGTCGATACGCGGTCGGCCGTCCCACGCTATGAAATGCTGGAAACCACTCGCGCCTACGCTCACCACCGGCTCGTGGAACACGCCGAGTACGCGGCGGTTGCCGCAGCGCACGCCACGTATTTCCGCGACTTCCTGCGCCGCGCCAATACGACGTATGGCAAGCCATCGGTTTCGGCTTGGCTTGCCGATCTCGAGCCTGAGCTTGACAACCTCCGCGCGGCATTGCGCTGGACAGTCGTCGATCAGAACGATGTCGCTCTGGGCGCAACAATCGCGGCAGCGCAGCATGCAACGTTCTTGGTCCTGGCCCTCAATACCGAGCATGCTCGCTGGTGCGAGTTAGCTTTAAGCGCGCTGGGACCCGCTCCCGACCCGGTGCTCGAAGCGCCGCTCCAGCTCGCGCTATGCCAGTGTTACTCCAACGGCGGTTATTCGGAGCGGTCCGTCATTGCCGCAAGTCGAGCTGCCGAGATGTATCGGACCTTACCTGAAGGCCCCTCCATCCGGAACCTCAGCCGTCGAGCGTCGCTGGCGACGGCGCTGGCATACGCCGGGCTCCATCTAACGTTTCTGGGTCGCAACGATGAGGCCGACCGCGCCGCGACCGAGGGGCTCGCGATTGCGCGCGACGAGGGCGAACCGGTGACGATTGCTTTCGCTTTGATCGCCAAATCGCGAACGGTCGATGCGACGCAGGTTGCGCTGCGTCGGATACTGCTGACCGAAGCGCTCGATATCGCTCGATCGCTTGAGGGTTCGCTTGTCTTTGGCCTCGCGCACATCCTGTTCGGCGATGCGGAGTTTACTGCCGGCGAATTCGGGCTGGCGCGTAAGCACGCTCGGACGGCGATTGAATACTATCGCCGCAATGGCTTGGGCGAGGACCTCGCGGTTTGGGGGTTGTCGCTCTCGGCCCTGTCGGCGCTCGCGGCGGGCGATGTCGAGCTGGCGCAGACCGACGCTCGAGCTGCGCTTATGCAGGCCCATCGCGTCGGACCAGGAGCGATCAGCGGTGCCCTGCTGGTGATGTCCAGCATTGCGGTGCTGTTCGGGGAGGAGCGCACTGCCGCGCAGCTCATCGGTGGATCCGACGCCCTGGCCGCGGCATTGGCTCGTCCGCATTGGCGTCCGCTGCAGATGCTCCTTGATCAAACCCTCGAACGACTGCGCGGGGTTCTAGCACACCACGAACTCGCAGCGAGCATTGCCGAAGGCCGGACATGGAGTCTGGAACAAACCGTGACTGCGGCGCTGCGTGTCCGCGATCGAGGTTCCAGCGCAACGCTTGAGAGTCATGGGCGCTGAATCGCGACGATTTCCGACCGTGACGTTCCACTCGAAACGGTTCAGGAACGGTCCGTTGGCGTCGAAGACTCTGCACGCGTTAACGAGGGGACGTCCATGCCGATGAACATCGACGCTGATCTGCCGTATAGCGATATCGACGAGACGTTGGGTGAGAGGCTGTGGCCGAATGAGCCGGCCTTAGCCGGCGAGATCGCGCGCGCGATCGAAGGATTCCTCCGCACCAAATACCAGCCGGGCCACGCGCGCCGCGATGCGCACCCGAAGGCGCATGGGATTGTGAAGGCAGAATTTCGCGTAAGCGCCGACATACCCGACGAGTTGGCGAAGGGAGTGTTCGCGGCAAGGAAGAGCTATGAGGCGTGGATCCGCTTTTCCAACGGGCTGCTGGATGATGACCGGGACGGAGACGGTCGCGGGATGGCAATCAAATTGCTCAATGTTCCGGGACAAAAGCTTGTCGAGAGCGAGCCAAACGCTACGACACAAGACTTCATACTGTTTAGTTCTCCGGTTTTCTTCATCGACAAGCCGCAGAACTATCTTGCGCTTGTTACCGAAACCGGTAGCGCGAACTTCTGGAGCAAGGTAAGCGAAGCGTTCACGCTGGGCGTAAAAGGGTCGCTCATTGCGGCGAAGCTAAATAGCAATATCATTTCGAATCCGCTGCAGACCACCTACTGGTCAGCAGTTCCCTATCAATTAGGGATCGGTTCGGAGCGACAGGCCGTCAAGTACAAGGTCACCCCCACCTCAGACGTGATTGATCCGCTGCCGGCCGATCGGGGTCCGGACTATTTGCGAGCAGCACTAGGCGCCACCCTCGCGAACGGTGGCGCAACCATGACCTTTCGTCTTCAACCGAGAACCCTCGATACGCAGAGCGTCGAAGACTCGATGAACGAATGGAAAGAGCAGGACGCGCCCTTTTATGAGGTTGCAACGATCCATATTCCGAGCCAAACTTTTGACACACCAGAGCAGAATCAGTTTGCCGAGGACATCGCGTTTAGCCCGTGGCACGCGTTGCCCGAGCATCGACCGCTTGGAGTAACGAATCGCTTACGGAAGATTATTTACGAGCATGTGAGTCGAGTGCGACACGAAATGAACGCAGTCGAGTATACGGAGCCGTAATAACCGGGCTGGGTCGCTAACGTTACTCTAAAAATGCCGATACTCGGCACTCGGCGGCAACCTCGATGAGGCTCACCGAATCCCACTTTCGGCGCTTTTCTGACTGCGCAGAGCCGTGCCGCTCCAACATGACCGGCTTCGCATTTACTCGCTTTGCGCTTGCATGATGAGCGGAAATCTTCCTGTTCGTCAGTCAGTGGAGGTAAGCTGAGGCACTACGAGAGCCCGCGAATTGAAACGGCAACTTCAATTCCGCCGTCTGGAAGTCGGCGCACGACGGACTCATCATGGAACGTTGGAACGCGTAAGGGCTGGTCTTGCTGTGGCGTCGGTGTTCCATTTGCGTGTGGCGGGAGCAGCGTCCCCGCAGAGACCAGCGCGGCTTGAGGTTTGGTACCTGTGGTGGTCGCTGGAGCTTGGCCGTTCGCGATCGCCAAGACGAGGTCGCGCACCGGATGGGGCGGCTGGGACGTCAGGCACGACACGATTTGGCTGACCCGAATCCCTTCGTTGCCGAGCCATTTGACCTGTGCGTCCGAGGGATTCGGCGGTGCCGGATTCCCGTCGGGTCCCAGCCACCGGCCGGCGGCGTCGGTCGCCGGAACACCGGAGTGGTGCAGTGCGACGACTTGCCATGAGTCGTTGAAGACGGGAGAACCGGACGAACCCGGAGCGGTATCGGTTGCGTAGAGGAGCGTTTTGTCCGCGATCTTGAGCAGTTGGTTTTCCCGCGCTGCAACCTCTTTGGGGAGCCCAGAGGGGTGCTGGATGATCGTCACCATCTCACCGACGTTGATCTTGCCCGTATTCGGGTTAAGACGCAGCCACGCGAACTCCGCGATGGAACGTTCCGTTGCTGGATCGAGGTCAGCGACGGCGACGAGGGAGAAGTCGAAGTCGTCGCTTGGGCTCGTGAAGAAAAAGCGATCTGGCGCGAGGGCGAAACGTGCCGTTGGCTTGGGGTTGCCTGCGACGTCAAACTCGTAGTCGAACTCGACCAATGCGGTCGCGGCGGCATCGGCATCGCCAAGTACGTGGTTGTTCGTGAGCAGCACGCCTGGCGCGACGAGGAAGCCGGTGGCAAAGCCGGCTTCGCGCTGGCTGTCATCGCGCAGGATAACCCGACCGACGGACTTTGCCGCCATCGTGCCCCGATCGAACCAGTTGAGATCAAGCAGGTCGTTTTGTATATGCATGATCCGCTCGTAGTCGAGCGCCGTCGGCTTTCCTTGGGCACTATTAAGCGCCATGAGTCGCGCAGTCGGCACAGCGCGCATAGCGCTGCTCGTTGCGACCGTCGCGCGTGCGTCAGCGACCGCGGCGGGTGACAAGTCGCTGAGTTGGACGGTCGATGCGGGCTTGGTCAACCCCACTCGCGGGTCGGTTGCCACGGGCACGCTCGAAACAGTTGTGAGCAGGACCTCATCGGCAGCCGCCGGTGCGCACGTTCCACGATCGGTGGTCCCGTCGAGGAGATAGCGATAGGTGCTCATTGCGTGTGCACACGCCGGCGATGTTTTTACCCTCCCAGTCGAGTCGAACGGTATTAACTCATTGACGTGGGCATACCCCATGAGCTCGAAGGGTGCTTTCGGGACGATATCGGCGGCGTTCACGATGCGCCAGGTCGTCGGAACCCATCGATTATACGCGGCGACGAAGTCAGCATCGCCGACACGAGGTGACGCAAACGTATAGACGATGGCTTGGCCAAGGTGCTGTTCGACGGCGTTTTCTAGCGCATAGAGGGTGACCAGCGCGGCGCCAAGGCTATGGCCGACAACGAACGTCGGAGCGACAGCTTCGCTCGCGCCGCGTGGTCGCCGATCGGCGATGACTTTGGCAACGGCGGCAGAAAATGATGGGGTCGGCGTTTGCGTCGGCCGTGATTTATCGATAAAGTACGCCTCGCCGGCGTTTACCGCAGCCGCTGGTGTCTTCACGTCGTAAACGCGAAGCGTCGAATAGATACGCGCAAATCCGGTCGACACCTGACCGTAAGGTTTGGCACCAGACTTGAACGGTTGGAAAGTGACGATGAAATCATCATACCATTCCATCCATCCGACCGTCCCTCGAATCGCCAAGACAACGCCGGGGCCGCGGTCCTCCGTTGCGACATAGCCGTAAAATCGCTCGACCGGCGCACCAATCGGCGGAAAGTCTTGCATGGTGACCCACGCGGCCGTGGTCCAGCCGGCGGGCAGCGGTACGATCGGCCGTAACGGATCAGAATCCGTCGCGTCCGGGGCGTATGCGTCATATGCCGCCTCGATAAATGCGCCATATCCGGATGCTTCGACAGGATCGAACGTTGCCATGGCTTTCCCTTTCGTTGAACGCGGTGATTGCTGAAAAACGGTTGGAGACTTCGGCGGCGCTTCGGTGAAGTGGCAGCGAGTTGGGGAACGCTGACGTCGTTTCTTGCCGATGTTGCCGCCGTCATTACGAGAGATCGGGATCGAGGTCGTCTTATGCGCGATCGTCGGGAGAACGTTTGCGCCGGTACACGAGCGCGATGAGCTGCACAATCGACGGAGCGAGGTCGCCCTTACCGGCAACGAGGAAGTGAACCGAAGCTGCTTGATTCAAATCCGCCGTTTCGTCGCCGTTGTCGGTTTTCACGCCTCAGTCGTCGATCTGACGGAAAGCAGATGCACGGTGTTGCGGTGGTGGATTCGAATCGGTCGAGTTCGTTCTCGTTCAGCTCGCGTTGAGTACGGTCGACGAAGTAGAGTCATCGGTGCGTTGGGGTTTGCGGCCGGCGGAGCGGACGTTGGCGAGAGACGACAGGGCGTCGAACCAGAATGGTCCTCCAAGCCAGACGGCGAGCCACGTCAGGGCGAGACCCGGAAAGTCTTTTTGCCAATTCTCCCAGAAGCGCGGATTGGGGTGAGTAAACGTCGTGAGATCGAACGGGAGGTTTTTGGCAGCGGCTTTGTCGGCGCTGGATGCTGATGTTGGTGCACTCGTGCGTGGCGCCGATTCCGCGGCGGCGACGAGTTTCTGCCTCGTCGCCGGGTCGGTTTCAGATAAGATCTTAACAACGTTCGGGGTGTTGATTCCGGAAAGAGAGACGACAATCAACGCGATCACGCACATGACGGTCGTCGTCCGCCGCCGATACCAGCCGGAGACGCGATCCATCTGAGCGTTAAACCAACTGTCGGTCGCGCTTAGAAGTTTGTCGTAGTCGTCATCGGCGGTTGCCAAGAGCGCCAGCAGTGGCTTCTGCAGGCTTGGTACGTCCGTCATGCTGCCCACGACGCTGCGAAGCGCGGTCATGATCTTCTTTGGATTTGCGAGAACCAAGGCTTGGTCCAGCTCACTGGCGACAGCCGCACCGGCTGATGTCGTGACGTCGGGCCGCGTGAGTACGGCAACTCCGGTATTTTGTGAGCCGGACGATGAAGCCAATCCCATGCTCCCGCGGGGTACCGTGCCCAAGGCAGGTCCATTTTCCAGACCAGGTCCACCTATGGGTGGCGCCGGTTTTGCGTCACCGTTCGGTACATTGGCTGGTGCGCAAGCGCGCTGCGCCAAGACCTGCCAGAAGCACGACGAGAAGTTTCGCGCATCGATGTACGACGGAGGACCACTACGGATGACGTTAGCGAATTGTTTGAGTTGCTCGAGTGTCGACCGCCCAGATTCGACGCCCGGCGTGGCAATTGTCGCGTTGGGTTTAGGTGAGGTGTTGTTGATGAGCGGATGATTGAAGATCTCCGCGGCGATCTGCTGATCACCACCGGCAATTTGGAGCACGCCGCGGAACAACGCCCACCCACGAAGCGCGAGCCGCGCTGCGATCCATTCTTGAAGCCACGAGCAAATCGTACTCAGCGCAGCGTAGATGGCGCATAGGACGATCGCGATATCGAGAATTTGGTTCAACGACAGCGAATTCATGACAACTCCGATGAGTCAACGTTCCGGGCTGCGTCGACGGTAAAACGTCAGCTTACCGGTCCGCAAGAAATGCCGAAACGTAGCGGTTCGAGAAATTACTGATACATTCGTAGCAAGGAACGTGATCGGTTAAGTATGTGGGCGAATTCCTGAGGCGAAAAAGTGACTAATAGCCCACGCCCTTAGAGACCAACCCCGGGATGCGATTCGGAAAGAAACGCTTATGCACCTAAGCAAACGAAAAGTCCAAGCCGCTCTATTATCCATTGGCCTGGCGCGCCGCGCGGTCGCGGGGCGAACCGTTCCATGAGGCTCGGCGGCGGCAAGCCGGTCATCCAAACATGCATTGGACGCGCTCGATTTTCGACCCCGGATGTGCCCGCAAGCTGGCTTGTTGGAAAACGTCTTTACCGAAGTTAACCAGTCACACGCGGAAGGCTCGCCGCGGCAAATATCTGGTGAGGCCAGGACGTCTACAACATGACGTTAATTGAAAGGCCAAAGGGTGGATCGTTAATTGAAGCTACGCCGCCTTAGAGGGTAAGCACTGGCTACTCATTAGAGTTGGAATGCGCAAGCGTCGAAGTTCTTGAAGCGAATTATGGCCGGCCGCGACGATTACCATCGCCACGCCGCGCTTGTCGTTCGATGCCCGCCGCACGGTATGCCGCTTTGGGTGCTTCCTGCGGTACGACGTGCGGACCGCAGAGCCAGTATGGCGCCGTTCTTCACCGGTATTTTAAAAGGGGCGAGTGCTATCGCCGTTCTCCCATCGTCGGCATTTTCTCCGTGAGCAGCACTTGGCAACCCGACGAATATCATCGTGCTCCCGTCTATGCGCTCGACCAGAGAAGCGGCCGCCACGGGCAAGCTGTCATCGGCTCAGGCTCTGATGCTCGTCGACATTCGGCGAGCGCGGCGATTTTTCGAACAAGCGGAACGTTCCGCGACCGGCTTCTTTGGCTTGGTACATCGCGAGGTCGGCCTCGGCCACGAGCGTATCGACGGTCACGTCATGCGCGACGATCGCCGCGCCGATGCTGACGCCGATGCTGATCTGCTGACCGTCGATCGCATACGGTTGGGCGATTCTCTCGAGCAGCCGGCGCGCGACGATCGCGATATCCGCTTCTTGACTCGCGCCGGCCAGGATGATCGCGAATTCGTCACCGCCCAGCCGGGCGGCGGTGTCGACTTCGCGGATGCACGTGCCGATTCGCTGGGCGACCTCGCACAAGAGGCTGTCGCCGGTTCGATGTCCGAGCGTGTCGTTGACGGCCTTGAAACGGTCGAGATCGAGAAAGAGCAACGAAAACGCCGCGCCGCGCCGAAAATGCCTGATGGCGTCGTCCATGCGCTCGTGAAAGAGCCGCCGGTTGGGCATCCCGGTGAGCGCATCGTGCCGCGACATGGTCTTGATCTGTTCGATCTTTTCGTGCAGCGTGACGGTGGTCGCTTCGAGGCTGGCGGTCAGCGCTTCGAGTTCGAGCGTGCGCCGCAGCGAGATCAGCAAATACGTGACGACCATTGTGGTCATCGTCAACCCGACGGTAAGCGTCGTCAGGCCGAAAAGGCTGCGGCTCAGGAACGTCGGGGCACGGGCCGGGGTCACGATCACGCCCAACTGCTGATCGACGATGCGGACCGTGCTTTGCCAGTACATGCCGCGCATTAACCGGCTTTCCGGCGCCGGCTGCCCGGGCTCCGGCGTTCGGTAAATCGCGCGCCGGTCGCCCTGCGCGCGCGGGTTGAAGACGTAAAGTTCGAGCCCGCTCGTGACCGAGTTCTTCGCCAAAATATGTTCGACGAGCACGGGCACATCGAAGACGCCCAGTACGAATCCCAGCACCGGTCGAGTTTTCTCGCCGGCTCGGGGTCGAGTGTGATACACGGGCATGTAGCTCAAAATGCCCGCGCCGCGCTGCTTGACGGTAAGGACATCCATCGGCGGCGTCGCCGCCGGGCGGCCCAACCGCAAGGCATGCAGAACGGTCCGCGCGACGTGCGTGTCGGAAATGAGGTCGAAACCGAGCACCGCACGCTTTTTCCCGCCAGCTTCGATGTACAGAATCGGGTAATAACGCGGCCGGGCTGCGGCGGGAACGAGTTCGCGGCGCGGCCCGAACTCTTTAATCGCGAACCCCTTGGCATCGGTGCGGGCGGCACGTTCGAATGCCGGACGATTGGCGAGTTCGACTCGCGGCGCCCACGCCGTATCGCGCAAGCCGACGACGCGGCGATGCAGTTCGGCGGAGAAATCCGCGAATTCATCCGCCGTTACCGGCCGACGATTCGAACCGATGAAGGCCGCCAGCGTGTAGAGAAACGTGCTCGCATCGCCCAGGTCGGAATTGAGGACTTGCAGCGAACCCTTGGCTTTGCTTTCAAAATCGATCCGGGTGACCCGGTATTCCCACGAACAGACCAGCAAGTAGGTGCCGATCGTTGCCAGGATGCCGGCGAACATCGCCACGGCGACGGCCGTATAGCGTCGAGGCAACACCCGGATTTGAGGAAGCATGGTATGCGGTGCCCTTCGAGGTCGCACGGCGGTACGCGAACGTCGAATCTGCACCTTCGCACCTCCGCCGTAATCGACGGCGGATGAGCCTTGGGCTGATCCAACTCTTTGAGTTATCGGCGGTGTCGCAGCTTTGTCGAGCGGTTCGAGTGCTTGCCATAGCGCATGCACCTCCGGTTATGTCAAGACCGTGGGTAGATCAACGTTGCTTTTGCCATGACGGTATTCGCTGCGTCGATGAGTTCGATGAACCTCGGGCGCGCGGCGTCCTGCGCGAAGAGCGTCGCCGTTGCGCCGCGCGCAGCGGGACTGCCGAGATCCCGCATGCCCGCCGCCGAGTGCGCGACGACGCGGCAGCCGCACCTCGCACCGTCGATCACGACGTAGAACCACCCGCCGTCGCGCGCGTACAGCACTTTGCTTACCGGCACCCGCGCCACAAGCGGCGTAAAAGTGGTGTGATTGAAATGCGAGGTCGCGAGCGTGGCGAGAATCGTACTGTCGCGCGCCGCTTGGCGTGCATCCGCGGTATGCTCGGCGAGTGCCCCGGCGCCGACGCCGGCGGCGAGCACGAGCGCAGCCGCCGTCGCATACCAGCTCGCAACGGGGCGCGCCGCGTGTTGTGCGGTGCGCAGCGGTGTCGGCGTAAGGGCAGCGCGGGCCGAGGCGGCGATGCGGTGTCCCAGCCGGTCGGGCGGCTTCTGCCGGGGGACGAACGCCGCATCGAGCGCGGCAACCGTCGATTCGGCAGCGCCCAGCGCGCGCGAACACGCTGCGCACTGCGCGACGTGCGTTTCGACGTCGGCGCGCTGCTCCGGATCGAGCGCGCCCAGCGCATAGAGTTCGGCCAGATCGCCCACGTGCGGCCCCACACCGGCGCGTTCGCTGGGGTGGCTCATGGCGCCCCGGCTCCGTCGTCGCGGAGTGATGAACTCAGTTTGCGCAGCGCCATGGCGATCCGGCTCTTGACCGTGCCCAGCGGCGCATTGAGCCGTTCGGCGACCTGCACGTGCGTGAGTTGCCCGAAGTATGCCAATTCCAGTGCGGTCCGCTGTTCGGCCGGTAGCGTCGCGAGCGCGCGCCGCAGACGTGCCGCTTCGATCGGGTCGGTCATTTCGAGCTCGTACATTTGATCGTCGGCGCGTGCCGCGCGTTCCTCGATCCGCGCATGCCGCGCAACGGCACGCTTGCGGGAGAGCGCGTCGTTGCGCACCGCGACGAGCAGATACGTGCGCAGCGCGCCGCGTTCCGCGCGGTAGCTGCGGGCATTCTGCCACACGCGCAGCAACGTGTCATGCACGCAATCCTGTGCGTCATCGTCATCGGCGAGCACGCTGCGAGCGACGGCGTAGAGAAAGCCGCCGTAGCGGCGATAGACCGCCTCGAGTCCTCGGCTCGTGCCCGCCAGAAAGTCGGCGACCCCCCGGTCGTCGTCGAACTGATCGGTGCCGGTCCGCTCGCGCACGCTGCTCGTTCGTTACCCAAGCGATTGGTCGGCTACACGCGCGGGAGCGCCCGCGGCGAGTTCGACGCTGCGGTACCCGAGGACGTGGAGCAGCATATCGTCAGCGACTTTGAGCGGCCCGGGTTTGTCGGCGCTGCCCGGCGCAGGCTGCGGATACGCCGTTGAGGCCGCGGTCGCAAAGCGAATGTTGCCTTCGGTATGCTGGATGACTTGATGGATGTGGCCGTTGAGGACCGTGACCGCGTCGAAGCGGCGCAGTGCGGCGAGGACGCGCGCTCCGTCTTGCGTCGTCCAGCCCCAAGCCGGAAACAGCGCGTAGAGCGGCACGTGTCCGAACACGACGATCGGCGTCGAGGCTTTCTGGGCAGCTAGATCCTTTTCGACGAAGTCGAGCTGATCGTTGCCTAGTTTGCCGTCGACCTCGAAGTTGAACACGTTCACGAGCGACAGAAAATGGATGCCGCCGGCATCGAAGGAGAACCACCCGTTGGGTGCGTCAGGGCGCGCGAAGGCGTTGAAAAACGCGTGCGAGGAGCCGATCACGTCGTGTTCGCCCGGCAGAACGATGAGCGGGACCTTGAGTCTCGATAGCACTTGTTTGGCGGCGTCGAATTGCGCCGGTTTCGCGAGATGCGTTACGTCGCCGGTATGCACGACGAACGCCGGCGGCTGCGGCAGCGCGTTGATGGCCTCGATTGTTTTGTGCAAGGTACCCAGGACATCAGGGTTTTCGGGTCGCGCGAAGCCGATATGGCTGTCGCTGATCTGCACGAATGAGAACGTGCTCGTTGCCGCGGCCGCGGGCCGGCTCACCAGCAGTCCGCCAGCGCCAAGGCTCCAGGCGATGCCGCTGCCGGTCCACGCGACATGCTCGAGAAAATTGCGGCGTTTCATGCCGGTTACCGCGGCGCGCCGGCGGGCAGCACGACGAGGGTCGCTTTCATGTACGGGTGCAGTTCGCAAAAGTACCGGTACGTGCCGGGTTTCGCGAAGACGTGCTGCCAGGTATCGCCCGAATCCAAACCTTCGGAATCGAACGATGTATCGTCTGAGGTCGCCGTGTGCGCCTCGCTGTCGTCATTGATGAATGTTACCCGATCGCCGGCGTGGATCGTCACCTGGTTTGGACGATATTTGAAATCTTTGATATGAATCGTGACCGCCGACGGCAGCAGGTGGGCGGTGGAGGGTTCGGCGGCGCCGGCGTAACCGGCCGGCATGGTGAGGGCCGCGGCAAGCGCGCCGGCGGCGAAGAAGTGCCTTTGCATCGAGGGTCTCCAAGTCGAGTGATACTTGGAGTACGCCCAACGCGGCGGCGCGGATGAGTCACGAACGGGCTCTCGGGCGCAAACGACGAGGCGCGGCGGTGCCGGCCCGCGCCGGGGTGTTCTATTCGACTCCGGCGTCGACTGGGTGAATCGCTAGTCGAAAACGGGTGATGTCCGGTCGGACCCTGATTGCTTATCGCCGGCGCCGGCGAAGTTTGCCTCGAGTATTTTATTTCAATAATGGTTCTGCGAATGCTGCTGAAGCTTCGACGTAGGGCGTGAACGCGCATAGCGACCGACGCCTGTTAAAACGCTTTTGAACGAAACTCCGGCGAACAGTAGTTGTGATTCTAAATTAATGAAGTACACTTTGGAAGCCAATCGCGCGCCGCGTCGCTTCTCCGCAATATGAAGACTCTACGATCGAGCGATGAAGATCGGATTGGTGCGAACGACTCTATCTATTCTCAAAACTTAGGATAGAGGTTCCTTTCCCCTTTACTTTTTGAAAGCGGTACGGCATCGTGTTGAAAAAATGTCGCGTTATTCTTGCGTTCGCGTTCGCTCTGTCGTTCGTAACGACGACGGCACCGGCGCGCGCGTGGACGCAGTCGTGTCAGATCAAACCTTCGGTCGTGGCCGCGCTCTTGACCGACTTCGCCAGCGGCATCGGCGTAGCTGACATCAGCTTGCTGCATCCGAAATGGATGTGGATCGCCGTCGTCGATCGTGAGGGCCGGCTCTGCGCAACGCGGTCGATCGGGGACGCGTGGCCCGGCAGCCGAGCCATTGCAATCGCCAAAGCATCGACCGCCAACGATTTCAGCAACTCGCAGCTGTCGATCTCGACTGCGATGCTCTACGGCGCCACGCTTCCGGGCGCGTCACTGTTCGGACTTAACAATTCCAATCCGTTCAACGGCTTTTACAACGATCCGCAGATCCCGGCGTTCGGTCATGTCCCCGGCGGCATCATCACCTTCGGCGGCGGCGTTGCCCTCTACGTCGGCACGACGGTCATCGGCGGCTTGGGAGTGAGCGGCGATACGGCCTGCGCCGACCACGACGTCGCGTACACCACGCGGGCTATCGCGATCAAAAGCGGCGTGATCTCACCACCGGTAACGGGCGACAATATCGCCTACGAAACGCCCGTCGTTCCCGGCCACTTCACGCATCCGACGTGTTTGGGCGGCGAAAAACCACCCGGGACGAGCGCGCTGCCGTTTGCCACGTTGCGCCGCCGCTAGCGGGATCGGGCTGACCACCGCGCCGCATCGAACAGGGTCACGGCAGGTCGCGCTATCCGCGACCGCGATGAATCGAAAGCGTGCCAATGAGATGTCGCGGGTGATCAGCTGGATCCCGACCGCCGCGGGGTCGGATTTCGACCTCGACAATTTGCCCTTGGGCATCTTCTCGCCGCCGGCCGAAGCACCACGGCCGGGCATCGCGATCGGCGACTATGTCGCCGATCTCAGCTCGCTCTTCGAGGCCGAACTCATCGACGAGGCAACGCTCGATGGTGCACGCGTGCTCAACGGATTTCTCGCACGTGGCCGCGCGCACTGGTCGGCGTTGCGCACGCGCTTGCAGTATTTGTTCGGCGAGGCGTCGACGCTGCAGGAACGGGTGCTGGTCGAAAGTTCGCTCGTCCCGCGCGCGGAAGCGACGATGCATCTCCCCTTCGAGGTCGGCGACTACGTCGATTTCTACTCGTCGATCGAGCATGCGTCCAACGTCGGGCGGCTTTTCCGGCCGGCCAACCCGCTGGGCGACAATTACCGCTACGTCCCGCTCGGTTATCACGGGCGTACGAGTACGATCGTGCTCGACGGAACGCTCATCTCCCGTCCGAGCGGACAACGCAAGGCGCGCGATGCCGCGGCGCCGTCGTTCGGGCCGACGGCCGCGCTCGACTTCGAGCTCGAGTTAGGCTTCGTTGCGGGACCCGGGAACGCGCACGGGGCGCCGATCCCGATCGAGGCCGTCCGCAATCACGTCTACGGCTGCGTGATACTCAACGATTGGAGTGCGCGCGACATTCAGGCGTGGGAATCCGTTCCGCTCGGTCCGCTGCTCGGAAAATCGTTCGCGACGTCGATCTCGCCCTGGGTCGTGTCGCTTGAAGCGCTCGAACCGTTTCGGGTCGAGAATCGCATTCCCGATCCGCCGCCGCTCGCGCATCTGCAAACCGACGAGCGGTGGGCCTACGACATCGACCTTGAAGTGCTGCTCGAATCGCAGGCGATGCGCGCGCATCGCTTCCCCCCGATGCCCCTCGCGCGGCCGAACTTTCGCGGCATGTATTGGCATGTGGCGCAGCAACTCGCCCACCTGACCTCGAATGGTTCGCGCGTCCGGCCGGGCGATCTCTTCGGCAGCGGCACGATTTCGGGCAGCGAGCCCGAAATGCTGGGCTGCCTGCTCGAGCGCACGCGCGGGGGAACCGATGCCTTCGAGCTCCCGGGCGGCGAACGCCGCACGTATCTGGAGAACGGCGATACGGTGATCATGCGCGCCCGCGCGAGCGCCGGCGAACGGCGAATCGGCTTCGGCGAGTTGCGCGGAACGATTGTCGGGTGAGCGACCCGCGCGCGCTGCCGTTCGTGTGGGGCGCGACGGCCGACGAACGTGCGGCGACGTATCCGTGCGATCGGTTTTTGCCCGGCGCGCAGCACGAATTCTTTCGCGCGATCGACGTCGAGGCGCCGCCGGCGCTGACGTATCGTTGGCTGCAGCAATTGCGGATCGCGCCCTATTCGTACGATTGGGCCGATAACTTTCTCATGCCGAGTCCGCCCCGCTTGACCCCGCGAGCCGAGCGGATCGCCGTCGGTCAGTGCATGATGCACGTCCTTTCGATCGTCGCGTTCGAGCGCGGGCGGTCGCTGACTTTGGGCCCACGCTCGCGCATCGCGACCGCGCTGCTGGGCACGCTCTATGGGACGTACGTCGTCACGCCGCGCGCCGCCCGCGGTTCGCGGCTGTTCGTCAAAGTTAATGCGAACTATCCGCGTTCGCTGTACGGCCGGCTCATCGGCGGCGTGATGCCGTGGATCGATTTGGCGATGATGCGCCAGCAGCTCCGGCGGCTCAAGGCCTACGCCGAGCGCGACGCGCGCGAACGGCCGGGGCAGACGCGCGGCTGGTAGCCGCGCGCGGATTCAGGCGGTCCGATCGATCGGCAAGACCGCGCGCGCGTGCGAACCGTACCCGGGCAGCCGGGTAACGGTAAATTCCCGCGTCAGCTTCGTGACCAAGTACAAGCCGCGGCCGGTCTCGCTCAACGTCGGCGGCAGTTGGCCGGCGCGCTCGTAGCCGGGACCGCGGTCGAGCACATGCAGAACCGGTGAATCGCCGCGCCACTCGACCTCGATGTCGACCGTGCCGGGCGCGTGCCGTACGACGTTGCCCAACAGCTCGCCGAAGACCAGCTCCGCGCCGGCGTAGTCGGCGTCGTGCCGTCCTTTCGCACGCAGGTAAGCCACGAAGAGTTCGCGGACGTCGCGCGTCGAGCGCGCGTCGCGGGCGTCGAAGGACCAGTGCATCGACCATGCGCTGCGCAACGGCGAATCGGCCCGTTCGTCCTGGCCGAACGCGTTGAGATCCCCGATGCTCACGGTGAAGACCGCGACGTCGTCGGCCGAGCCGTCGTGCAGCACGGCATTTTTGATCGCCGCGGCGGGATGCGGGCTGCGCGTAATCGTGCTGTCGCTCAGCGCTTCGATGACGCGCCGCTCACCCTCGTCGATGTCGCGCGTCGATTCGACGAGCCCGTCGGTGAAGAGCAGCAACAGCGAATGCGACGGCAGCACGATCGTCGAGGTCGGCGGCTGATGCGCGTCGCGCAAGCCGAGTGGGAGCCCGGAGCCGGGCAGCGTGACGAGGCTGCCTTCCGCGCCGCGAATGATCGGCAACGGATGGCCCGCGGTCGCGTATGCGAAGGTGCGGCGCTTGAGATCGATGACGCCGACGAGCGCGGTGACGATCGCGTCGGGATGGGCGCGGCGCAGCACCGTGTCGGCGGCGTTAAGGAGTTGAGCCGGATCGGATTGGTAGGTGGCCAGCGCTTCGATGGCCTGGCGGACGCGGCCCATGATGACAGCGGCCCGCAGACCACGGCCGGTCACGTCGCCGATCGATAAGACGATCCGGCCGTCGGGCAGTTCGACGGCGTCGTACCAATCGCCGCCGATCTGCGCCTCGGTCGCGCCGGGTTCGTAGACGGCATCGAGCGTGAGCCCGGCGATTTCGGGCAGCCGGGTCGGGAGCAAGGCCTGTTGGAGCGTAGCGGAGACACGGTGCTCGCGGGCGTAGAGTTCGGCGTTTTCGACGGCGGTCGCGGCTCGCACCGCGATCTCGGTTAAAATCGCGGTTTCATCCGCGTTGAAACGCGTCTCGCGCGGCGCGAACGCGACGATCCCGCCAAGCGTACGTCCGCGCGCTTGGAGCGGTGCGGTGACGAATGCGCCGAAGCCGGCCGCTTTCACCGCCGCCGCGGTTTCGGGAAGCGTCACCCAATCCAGTTGCGCCGCGTCGATATCGCCGGCAACCGTCTCGCCGCGCGACATCCGCGCGATCGCCCGGGCCTCGAATTGCGGCAGCAATAGCTGCCGGCCATGCAGCGTGCGCATCGCCGCGGCGCGCTGCGGATCGCGATGCGCGGTTCCGACGGTGCGCAGGCGTCGCTCGTCATCGATGAGCAGGACGAAGACGAACTCCGCGAGCTCCTCGCAAATCAATCCGGCGAGCCGGCTCGACAGCGCATCGCGATCGAGGGTTTCGGCCAGCACCGTGCTGGTGCGGGCGATGATTTGGAGCTGGCGCGCGGTGCGGCGTTCGTTGTGGATGTCGGTGAGGGTCCCGAACCAGCGGGCCGTTCCGCCTTCGGCACGCAGCAGCGGCCGTGCGCGCATGACGTGCCAGCGGAAACTGTCGTCGGCCGGGCGATGGAGGCGCAATGAGGCCTCGAACTCGCTGCCGTTGTCGATCGCGGTGCGCCACGCCACGAGCAGTCCGGCGACGTCGTCGCGGTGAAGCGCGGCGATCCAGCCCCATTTGTGCGCATGCCGGCGCGAGATGCCCGTGTACTCCACCCAGCGCCCGTTCACGTAGTCGAACGAACCGTTCGCTTCGGCGCTCCACACGATCTGGGGCGTCACTTCGGCTAGCGACTGGTATTCGGCCGCGGCCATCGCGAGCCGAACTTCCATCGCTTTGCGTTCGGTGATATCCGTGACCATCCCGAGCGAACCGACAAACGTGCCGTCGCCCTCGAAGATCGGATTGGCGGCGGTGATCGTCCACAGATCGTCGCCATTGCGCCGCACGAAGCGATATTCGCGCGTTGAGACCTCGCCGCTGCGGCGCCGTGCAAACTGCTCGACGAGCATGTCCCGATCAGCGGCCCGAAAGAAGTCGAACGCCGATACGCCGAACAACTCGTGAGGCTCGTAGCCCAGCATGTCGGCGAAGCGCCGGTTCACATAGCGCGTCTTGGCCTCGGCGTCGATGATCCACACGCCTTCTTGCGTGGTTTCGAGGATCGAACGATAGCGCTCTTCACTAGCGGCAAGGACTTGCGCGAGGCGGACTTGATCGTCGATATCGGTGTGGGTGCCGATCCAGCGGTTGACGCTGCCGTTGGCGTCGGGCAGCGGAATCGCGCGCCACAGAAACCAGCCGTAGGATCCGTCGAAGCGGCGATATTGGACGCGTTGCTCGCTTACCGGAAGGTGCGCTGCGCTGTCGGTGCGCCAACGCGCGACGGCGGCTTCGCGCTGACTTGGTTCGATGGCCGCGGTCCAGCCCCAACCGGTGAGCGCGTCGGCCTGCAGCCCGGTGTACTCGATCCAGCGATTATTGCAGTACATAACGCTTCCGGCGGCGTCGGCGACCCAGACCAGGTGCGGTAGTCCGTCGAGCAGGGCCGCCGCGTGGTCGTCGAGACCAAACTCTTTCACCGGCGCACCCGCTCGCGATCGTCAAGCGCGGAGCGTTGCACGGCGCCTGGGACAGCGAGCGGACGCTCGGGCGATGATCCTCATTATCCGACGTTTTACGAAGACCGGCTCCCGCGCCTCTCGCCGGGGCGTGCGACTACAGACGGTCGGGCTAAGCCCGACAGTCTACGACCGGCGGCTCGGGCCAAGCCCGAAGCGGAGGATCGACGAAGTCGAATCCTCTAGATCGGGTCGTGAAATCCGTTGACGATCATCGCCTCGCTTTGCTCGCGAGCCAGACGGTACACGCCGGCCGCCGCCGGCTCCGCAGCCGTGAGCTTCGCTAACTCTTCATCGAAGATCGCGGTAATTTGCGCAGGTGTGTGCATGCCGTGGAGGGTGCGTTGCGTGATCATCAGCCGGTAGATCCGGTCCGTCGCCAGATCCTCCATATACCCGTCGAGCAGCGATGCGCCGCGCCCGTTGAGGTAACCGTGGCGATAGCGAATGACGGTTTTGATCGCGGCCCGCGTGCCGTCGATCGAAGTCGCGCCGATCCCGGCGATCGAGGGCCTCAGATCGGGCTCTTTGTTTGCTCCGGGTTTGCGCGCCGCGAGCTGATTGGGGCGCGGAAACGGCGCGACGGCGATATCGTTTTGATCCGGATGGCCGGTCCACGCACCGTCGAACAAACAGGCCGCCTCGTTCTTTTTGTCTTTCTCGAGCGCCGCGA
>PLAE01000055.1 GCA_003134035.1 Candidatus Velthaea versatilis | reverse complement strand
TTTTTCTCGAGCTTGCCGACGCGAAAACCCGGTGTCCCCTTCTCAACAAGAAAAGCCGAGATGCCCGCGGGGCCCTTCGTCGAGTCGGTCACGGCGAACACGGTGACGACATCGGCGACGTTGCCCTGCGTGATCCAGATCTTGCTGCCGTCGAGCACGTAGTCGTCGCCGTCGCGCCGGGCGGTCGTGCGCATCGAGCCGGCGGCGTCCGAGCCGCTTCCGGTTTCGGTCAGCGCGTAGGCCGCGATCCATTCGCCGGCGGCGAGCTTGGGCAAATAGCGATGCTTCTGTTCCTCGCTGCCGCCGATGATGATCGGCAGCGCGCCCAGCTCCTGGACGGCGATGATGAGCGCGCTCGACGCACAGGCTTTGGCGACTTCTTCGACGACGCGGACGTACGTCATGAACGTGCCGCCGAGGCCGCCGTATTCGGCCGGGAAAGGGATGCCCAGCAGGTCGTTAGCGGCAAAGAGTGCCTTGATGTCCGCAGGATACTCGCCCTTGGCATCGATTTCGGCGGCGCGCGGCTCGACTTTCTCCTTGACGAGCTGACGCACCATGTCGAGGATCATCGCCTGTTCGTCGGAGTCGTCGCGCACCGGCGTTGCCGTCGTCATCTCTGCGTTCCCCCTTAAATGAGCACTGCCCAGCTGCAGTTCGCCCAGCAAGCCCGCGGTCCCGGGCCCGCCCCGCAAAGCCGTATTTCCCGGGGTCGCGAAAGCCGCATTTGCCGCCGCCGCGAAGCCGCGTTCGCGGCGCGCTCAATCCTATCCGGGCACGGCGAGCGCGATGTGCAACGGCGCCCCAGTCGCCCGGATCACGTCATCGACGGACATATCGGGTGCCACTTCGCGCAGCACGAGGCCCTCGGGTTCGACGTCGATGATGGCGAGATCGGTGACGATGCGGTTGACGACGCCGCGCCCGGTCAGCGGCAGCGTGCAGCGTTCGAGGATCTTGTGCGATCCGTCTTTGGCGACGTGTTCCATCATGACGATCACCCGCTTGGCGCCGTGCACGAGGTCCATCGCGCCGCCCATACCCTTGATCATCTTGCCGGGGATGGTCCAATTGGCCAAATCACCGTTGGCTGCGACCTGCATGGCGCCGAGCACCGCGAGATCGATGTGCCCGCCGCGGATCATCCCGAAGGACTCCGCCGAGTCGAAGAACGACGCGCCCGGATGCACGGTGACGGTCTCTTTGCCGGCGTTGATGAGATCGGGATCTTCCTCGCCCTCGAACGGGTACGGACCCATGCCCAGAATGCCGTTCTCGCTTTGTAGGATCACCGTGATTGCCGGGTCGATGTGGTTCGGGATGAGGGTCGGCAAGCCGATGCCCAAGTTGACGTACTCGCCGTCGCGCAATTCGCTCGCGACGCGCTTGGCTAATTGGACTCGGGAAAACGGCATGTCAGTGGTGATGCTTTCTGGTCGTGACGCGCTCGATGCGCTTACCTTCTTGACCGACGACGACGACCCGCTGGACGAAGATGCCGGGTGTGTGAACGTCCTGCGGATTGATGTCGCCGGGCGAAACGAGGCGTTCCACCTCGGCGATCGTGATTTTTCCGGCCGCCGCGCACAGCGGATTGAAATTGCGGGTCGCCTTGTCGTACACAAGGTTCCCGTGACGGTCGCCGATGCTCGCGCGGACAAGGGCGAAATCGCAGACGATCCCTTCTTCGAGCACGTACTCGCGCCCGGCGAACGTCCGCGTTTCTTTCGGCGGCGAGACGAGCGCCAGTGATCCATCCGGCGCATAGCGCCAGGGCAAGCCGCCCTCCGCGACTTGCGTTCCGACCCCCGCGGGGGTGAAGAAGCCCGGAATGCCGCTGCCGCCGGCGCGGAGCCGTTCGGCTAGGGTGCCTTGCGGAACGAGCTCCACTTCGAGTTCGCCCGAAAGGTACTGGCGCGCGAATTCGCGGTTCTCCCCGACGTAGGAGGCGGTCGTGCGGCGAATACGTTTGGCCGCCAGCAGAAGGCCAAGGCCCCAGTCATCGACGCCGCAATTGTTCGAAACGGTCACCAGGTCCCGCGCACCTTGCTCCAGCAGCGCCGCGATCAGATGCTGCGGAATGCCGTTGAGGCCGAAGCCGCCGACCGCCAGCGACGCGCCACTCGGAATATCCGCGACGGCTTTGGCCGCGGTCTCGATTACCTTATCCATCTACCTTAATCCATCGACCTTATCCATCGTCGGGCTAGATAGGCGTGTCGATCGCGAAACCCTGGCGACCGGCACGCCTTTGGACCATTGTGCCGCGGGCGTCGTCGAAAGGTTGGAGCGGCCGCTCACAATGGACTGCGGGGCGTGTCGAGCTGTTCCTGTCGGGCTTTGGCCGACAGCCGACGCGGGCGCCTCGTGCGAAGCCCGAACGCGACGGGTCGACGAAGTCGACCCACGAGAAGCCTCCGTCGATCGGCGTCGCGCGCACGGGGCCCGCACAATCCACGACCCGGCGTACGGTGGCGTTGGGCGAGGAATGCCTTGCTAACTAACCTTACAATAAAAGCAATTGACGAGGTGCGCCGAATATGTAGCAGGATAGCAAGGCGGTGGTGCCATACCACTGCACCTGCAGGCAGTCGCTGATTCACTTTCTCACTCCCTGGACGTCGCAGAGATTGTTGTTGTTGTGATTTTGGATACTGAACCGCGCTTCCAGACGGCCGCCCGCATTCGCGGAACCGTGGCGATGCGTATCGTTGGCGAACTTGTCGCTCGGCTTGCCGCCGGTGAGTCGTGGGAATTCGCCGCCTTCGGCCGCGACGACGAAATCCTGTTGACCGGATCATCCAACCAGACGTCTCCCGATGTGGCGGCATTGCGTGCGGAGCTTCGGCTGCAGCGCTTCGGCGGGACGCAACTCCCGCACGTGAGCACGGCGCTGGCATCCGAGCAGCGCCGTGCGCTGTACGTCATCTTCGGCGAATTCGGCGAGCGTATCGCGGTCCTGCGTGTCGTTCGGGCGGTAGGCGCGAAGTCGTTCGTTGCGCGCGACGGCTCCGGAATCGAGCGCTTCTTCCGGCAGCATGACGACGCGATCGCCGCAGCGATCTTCGAGATCGACGGCGACGACACCGAACGGGTCTCTGCGCGCCGCGCCGCGCCGATCGCGTTCACGATCGATTCCAAAGGTTCGTTGCTGGCATCGATGGACGAATCGGAGACGGAGCCGTCATCGTTGCGCGCGCATCTGTTACCGCGCAACGGCGACGTGCCGCCGGTTTTGCGCTCCGTGGTGAACGAATTGCTCGAACGGTACCACGTCGGCGGGACCGAAAGCGATCTGGTGAGCGTTCTGCCGTTCGCCTTAGTGCGGTTGACGCCGCTGCGTTCGCGCGCGCTGCCGACGGCGCTCTTGATCACCGTCGAATGGCTGCGCAGCCGAGCTTCGCTCGAAGTCACCGCCGCGCAATACTCGATCAGCAAGCGCGAACTGCAGGTTCTCTCGGCAATGCTGCGTGGTGCGGCCGTTTCCGAGATCGCCGCGGAACTCTCGATCTCTGAGTCGACGGTCGTCTTCCACCTCAAGCGGATGCTCAAAAAGACGCAGTCGAAGAATCGGACCGAACTCGCCGCACGGATGCTCGGCTGGGAAGTTTCGGCCGTCTCGTAGGACCCTGCCGGGCTTTGCCCGACAGGCGACGACGCGCGGCTCGGGCGAAGCCCGAACGCGAAGGATCGGCGAAGCCGATCCACCTAGCCTTCGAATC
>PLAE01000174.1 GCA_003134035.1 Candidatus Velthaea versatilis | reverse complement strand
ACTGCTCGCGATCGAAGAGCACGCCTGGCCCGGCGCGGGCGCCTGCGGCGGGCAGTTCACCTCCAACACGATGGCGACCGTGTTCTAGTTCCTCGGTCTGTCGCCGGTCGGCAGCGCGAGCCCGCCGGCGCTCGACTCACGCAAAGCCGACGAAGCGTACCGGGCCGGCAAGATCGTCATGGATCTGTTGCGCCGCGACGTGCGCCCGCTCGATTTGGCGACGCGCGATGCCTTCGAGAACGGTATCGCGGCGGCGGCCGGCACCGGCGGCTCGACCAACGCCGTGCTGCACTTGCTCGCCATCGCGCGCGAAGCCGGCGTTCCCCTCACGATCGACGATTTCGATGTGATTTCGCGCCGTACGCCGATCGTGGCCGATCTGCGGCCCGGCGGCAAATACGTGGCCACCGACGTCGACCGCGCGGGCGGCATCCAACTCATCGCCAAGCGCATGGTCGAAGCGCACCTCGTCCACGGCGATATGCCGACGCCGACGGGGCGCACGCTGGCGCAGGAGTCGTCGAGCGCCGTCGAGACCCCCGGTCAGCAGGTCATCGCGACGGCCGACCGGCCCTTCAAGCCGACCGGCGGGATCGTCATCATGCGTGGTGACGTCGCGCCCGAGGGCGGCGTCGTCAAAGTCGCCGGCCACGAGCGCACCTACCATCGCGGCCCGGCGCGGGTGTTCGACCGCGAAGAGGACGCGATGCACGCCATCGACGCGCGCGAGATCGTCGCGGGCGACGTCGTCGTCATCCGCTACGAGGGACCCAAAGGCGGACCCGGCATGCGCGAGATGCTGGGCGTGACCGGCGCGATCGTCGGCCAGGGCTTGGGCGAAAGCGTCGCGCTCATCACCGACGGGCGTTTCAGCGGCGCGACCCGCGGGCTGATGATCGGCCATATCGCGCCCGAAGCCGCCGTCGGCGGACCGATCGCCGCGCTGCAAGACGGCGACGTCATCACCATCGACATCGACAAGCGCCGGATCGACGTCGACCTCGACTCCGCGCAGTTCGCGCAGCGCCTTGCCGGCTGGACCAAACCCAAGCCGCACTACACCACCGGCGTGTTCGCCAAGTATGCCGCGCACGTGAGTTCCGCCTCCGAAGGCGCGATCACGCGGCCGGACTAAGGGACCGCCGTGGAGTTAGGCTGTAGCGACTGCGGCATTCCGGCCTCGGACGAGGCCCTGTTCTGCGCCGCCTGCGGCGGCTTGCTGGCCTTCGAGCCCGGAGCGGGCGTGATCGGCGCCGCCGCGCTGCGCGCGCTGCTGCGCGAACGCCGGGCGTCGAACGAACACCGCGATCGCAGCGGCGTCTGGCGCTATCGCGAACTGCTGCCGGCGCTCGATCCCGAGCGCATCGTGACGCTGCGCGAAAACGACGTGCCGCTCTACGGCGGCCGCGGCGGCGCGGCGTACGCCGGTCTCGACGACGTCGCGTATCTGCATCTCGGGATGAATCCGACGGGTTCGTTCAAGGACGCCGGCATGACCGTCGCGCTCACCCACGCCGCGCAGACCGGTGCGCGCGTCGCGATCTGCGCGAGCACCGGCAATACCGCGGCCTCGATGGCGGCGTACGCCGCGCGGGCCGGCATCCAAGCCGTGGTGCTCGTTCCGTCGACCGGAATCAGTGAATCGAAGGTCGCGCAAACCCTCGATTACGGCGCCGCGGTGCTCGGCATCCCGGGCGACTTCGACGCGGCCCTGGCGACGGTGCGCGAGCTCGATCCGCGCCGCGTCGCGATCGTCAACAGCGTCAACCCGTACCGCATCGAAGGCCAGAAGACGGCCGCCTTCGTGCTGCTCGAACAGCGCGCTTGGCGCGTCCCCGATTGGCTCGTGCTGCCCGGCGGAAACTTGGGCAACACCAGCGCGTTTGGCAAAGGCTTTCGCGAAGCGCTCGCGCTGGGTTTGATCGACCGGCTGCCGCGCATCGCCGTGGTGCAGGCCGCCGGCGCGGCCCCGTTCGCGCGACTGTTCGCCGCGGGCGGGGACATGATTCCGGTGAAAGCGCAAACGACGGCGACCGCGATCAAAATCGGCGCACCCGCGTCGTGGAAGAAGGCGCTGCGCGAAGTGCGCGCGGCGAACGGCACGGTCATCGCCGTCGACGACGCGGCGATCGCGGACGCGCGGGCGGTCATCGGCCGCGACGGGATCGGCTGCGAACCCGCGTCGGCCGCGTCGCTGGCCGGCGTCAAAGCGCTCGTCGCCGACGGCGTCATTCGCGCGTCGGACGACGTCGTGCTGGTGCTAACCGGTCACGTGCTCAAAGACACTGCCTACGCCGCCGCCTATCATGCCGCGCCGAGCGCCTTTGCGAACACGATCGTGCATACGCGCGATCGAGCCGATCTGCTGGCCCGCATCGACGAGCTTGCGACGGCGCGCGCCGGTGCATGAACCGTTTGGAGTTTCGGTTCCAGCGTCGAGCGCCAACCTCGGACCCGGTTTCGACTCCGTCGGCTTAGCGCTCGAACTGCGCATCAGCGCGCGGGTAACGGTGCTGCCCGAAGGCGCGACGCCGCGCTGGACCTTCGAGGGCGACTCCTTGCCCTCGCACGACGGGCTGCGTGACGAGATCGCGCGCGGCATCGCGCGCATCGCCGGCGCGCGCATGCTGCCCCCGCTCGACATCGCGGTCACCAACGACATCCCGCTGGGCAAGGGTTTGGGCGGCAGCGCCGCGGCTGCCGTGCTGGGCGTCGCGATCGGCGCGAAACTGCGCGGCAGCCCAGCCGACGAGGCGGAACTCGCGCAGACGATCGCCGAGATCGAAGGTCATCCCGACAACGGCATCCCCGCGCTCTTGGGCGGCATCGTCGTCGCCGCCCAAGCGCCCGGCGAACCGCCGAGCTATCTCCGATTCGCGCCGCCGCCCGAGTTGCGCGCGTTCGTCGTCGTGCCCCAGATCGAGATGCCGACGGTGGAGGCGCGAGCGATTCTGCCGGCCAGCTACAGCCGGCGCGATACCGTGTACAACATCCAGCGGGCGGCGCTGCTGGGCGCGGCCTTCGCTAGCGGGCGCTGCGACCTGCTGCGCGCCGCGATGCACGACCGCATTCATCAGCCCTATCGGGCCAGCTTCGTGCCGGGCCTCGAAGAGATGATCGCTCTCGACGGTCCGGACATCTATGGTATCGCGCTCTCGGGCGCCGGCCCGTCGGTGATCGCGCTCGTGCGCCGCGCCGACCCGGCGATCCCCGCCGCGATCGAAGCGATCTTCACACGCTCCGGCGTCGTCACGCGCACGTACGATCTCGCGATCGCCGACACGGGTCTGCGCGAAGTCGGCTTGGGAGCTTAGGCGTTGCGCATGCGGCTGCGGTTGGTTCGCTCTCTTGCGTGAGTCAGTCGAGCGGCGCCAACTTCCCTATCCCTAAAGCCAAAGGCGCTCCGCATTCCCGGGGTCGTGAGGTTTTCCAACGGGTGTGACGAGGTGGAACTGATGATTCGGCAGGAAGCCCGAGTTGAATTCGACGGCCGGCCCCGTTACCGTCGAGCCACGACCCGGCGCCGCCGACCTCAAGGCAGGCGGCAATGAGCAACACAGCGACGACAGAGCATTCATCCCGATAGGGTTTTATAGGGCATCGTCACCTCGCCGGCAGCGGCGCGTAGCCCGACCGGCCCGGCAAAATACGACCGGAGCGCGCGGAGATCGAAGCCCGGTCCGCGCATTGCAACGACGCCGTCGGGCCGCAGCAGGAAGAACGCCGGGTTCGTGACGCCGTACGCCCGATGCAGATGCTCCTCGCCGTCGATGAGGACGGTGTAGCCGGCAACGCTTGGCGCCGCCGTTGACGTCGTAATATGAAATGGGGTTATATGCTGTCGTAGCGCTTGCGGAAGAGTTTCGGGCTGCGCGGGCTCCGCTTCCCGATGCTGAGCATCACCGCAAAAGACGAGCAGTGCCCATTCGATCGTGCGGGTTATGTCGGCGAGCAGCACGGTCTCCCGACCGGGCCACCGAACGACGGGCGCGTCAACCGGCGCGCGATGGCCAGGTTTGGGTCCTGCCGCTCCTTTCAAGTCGTTATTAAGTGGGCTCGCGTCGTACGCGATGTTCAGTTCTTCGAGGATCGTCGCCATCGTCGTTTGCGCCATCTGCGTTTTTACGATAAACGGTCCGAACATTCGCACGAGCCGTTGTTGGAGTTCGCTCGGATGCAGCACGCCGCGATAAGAGCGATCAGTGCCTGCGATAAGCGCTTTGGCCACGGGATGCCGCTCCGCCGAGTACGTGTCCAGCAGCTCGCGGCGATAGTCGCCGCGCACGACGCCGGCCAGCTTCCACCCGAGATTGAAGGCGTCTTGGATCCCCGTGTTCATTCCCTGGCCGCCGATCGGGACATGCACGTGGCCGGCGTCACCCGCGACGAAGCATCGGCCGACGCCGAACGTGTTCGCGTAACGATGCGAAGTCCGGTAGCGTGCGAGCCAAGTCGCGTCGGAAAGCTCCACCTCGATGCCGGCCAGCCGAAGGAAGTTGGCGTGGATGTCATCGAGCGTTGGTGCGGCGCTGATATCCTCGACGGCGCCCTGGTCGGAGGCGGCTCGGGCGCCGGCCTCGCGATCGTGATCGGGCAGCGAGATGAAGATGCGCGCCATACCGCCGGGCATCTCGATGACCATCATGTAGCCGTCGTCGGTGAGGAAGAGATAGGAACGGCCGCTGGGCAGCGTCCAGCGTAACTTGCAATCGGCCTGAATGAATTGCTCGCCGCTGTAGCGCTGCCCCTCGAATGTGAGCCCGAGCGTCTTGCGAACAATACTGTTCGCGCCTTCGCATCCGACGACGAATTTGGCGCGGATCGTCGTTTGAGCCGTCCCCGTCGTCTCGCCGTGCAGGACCGTTACCGTGACGCCATCGGCGTCCGGAGCGATCGCCGTGACCTCGGAGCTCCACTCTACGTCGCCACCTCTTTCGCGCAGCAAATCGAGAAGAAGATGCTGCGTCCTATTCTGGCCGATGATTGCCGCGTGAGGGTTTGGGCTATCGATTTCGGCGAACAGCCATGACCCGATGCGCTTCCCGTAGGCGCGCATGACGACTTCTTTAAGCGGCTGCGCTTCGGCGAGACCGCGCTGCAAGATCCCAACTTTGTCGAGTGCTTCCTGCGTGCGGACATGCCAGATCAAGGCCTTGCTGATCTCCCGAATAGCTGGCTGCTTCTCGACGATGCGAACGTCGACATCGCGCTTTCGCAGTTCGTTTGCGAGCGTGAGTCCGACCGGTCCAGCTCCGATGATCAGGACATCGGTGAGCGCGATTTCTGTTGTCATCGAGAGCACCGAGGCTTGCACGCGAAGATCGTCGATCGGCGTTTTTGCCGGCGGCGTCGTAGCGAGATTGTCGGGCCTCCACCGAATCGGAACGTTCCGCTCGGGGTGAGTGCCGTGATGAACGCAGCGGCGTCGAGCCCTTCGTCCGCGCTGACGATGGTGTCGATGAGCCGCGCGGCGCTGGCCGATCGCGGGCTCCCGGGCGATGTCATGGGGTGCTCGCGGTGCTCGCCTTGCGTCTCGTGCATGAAGGGGCCGTTCAACACAGTGCGGAGGCACGACTGTGGACTTTTCCGGACAGCAGCGGCGGTCGCTCTACGTGAGCCTTGGGCAAGATGGGACGACGCGGCGGCGCTCCCTCATGGACGACGGTGGCACAACGCAATTCGAGCAATTTCTCGGAACCCGCTTGCATGGTTTCACGACGGTCGTGCGGCTCGAGCGCGGAACGGGCTTCATCATCACCGCCGCCGGTCGGGTTGCGATCACGGCCGGCGACATTGCGGTACTTCCGCCCGGCTTGATCGCGTACGCGTTCAGGGGGGAGCGATGCGCCGAGATCCTGGCATCCTCATCCGGGCCTGTAAAGCCGTTTTCCGCCAGATGGTGCTGCGCGTTGAAGAGCTTGCGGCCACCAAACCAAATTCG
>PLAE01000092.1 GCA_003134035.1 Candidatus Velthaea versatilis | reverse complement strand
CAGCGCCGCTGATTCAGCGAGGTCTTTGGCCAGACCGGCGATCTCCGTCTTCGCGCTGGCGTCGCTGACGCTGCGCGCCAAGGTCGTGGCGATATCCGAGAGCATCGCGCCGTTGATGACCAGTTCGCCCACGAGGTTGAGCAGCATGTCGAGCCGCTCGATGTCGACCCGGATCGTCTGATTGCGCGTAGCGGCGGCAGCCGCGGCGGCGGGCTTCGCGTCGGCCGGCGAAGTCGCGGCCGGCTTGGCGGCGGCCTGCGCGACGGGGGCCGGCGGGGCAGCTGCGGTTACGGCGGGTTCGGACTTCGGCGCGGATGCGACGGGCGCTGCCGGCGCGGCGGCCGGGGGCGCTGCGGCGACGGGCGCTGCCGGAGCAGGGGCGGCCGCAGCGGCTGCCAAGAGGCGCGCGACTTCCGCCTCGAAAGCCACGACTACCTCGTCGTCAACCGGTGTCTGCGCTTCGATTTGGTCGGCGTTGGGATCCGGGCGTTTGCCTTCGATCGCAACGGCCGTCGATTCGTACACTTGCGCGAACGTGTCGAGCCGGGCAATGAATTCGGGGACACCCGCGGGCGTCTCGCCGCTGTCGACGGCGGCGTGCACGAGGTCGGTGAGAATATCCCGGCCCTCGAAGAGGAGGTTGATGCACACTTCGGTGAGCGGCATGCGCTCCTTGCGCAGCAAGTCAAAGAGATTCTCGAGTTTGTGCGCGACGCTTTGAACATCTTTGAAGTCCAGCATCCCCGCGCTGCCCTTGACCGTATGCAGGCCACGGAAAAGCGCGTTGACGATCTCGACGTCGATGGTGCCGAGATCGACATATCGTTCGAGCCTCAGCAAATCGGAATCGATGCTCTGGAGCAGCTCTTCGGTCTCGTCGCGGAAGTACTGCACGAATTCGGTACGGTCGAAAAAATCGTCGTTGGTCGACATATACTACAAGTTCGGCCGCCCGCGCCGGGTTGTTGAGGGCGTTCGAGGTGCCGGACGGTAAATGTTTGCGCGCCCCGCGCCCCCCGCACGGGCTAGCTCATCGCCCGACGCGGCCAGATCGAATTCGGGGTCCGGCTCTCGGTTAGGTGACGCCGAACGCCGCGAGCAGGGCGTGCAGGGAACCGGTCTCGGGAATGAGGATGAACCGCCCCGAAACATCGCGCTCCTTATCGAGAAACGATGACTCGATCAGGAACACGTCTTGATCGGGCAGGATCGAAAGCAGACTTCGAAACGCGGCGTGCACTGTACCGTAAGAGAGGGTCGGGACCGAGGGCACCATGTCGACGCCCGTCAGCGAGTCGAGCGCGCTGAGATAGGCGCCGGCCATGATGTTGCCCAGCACCTTGAGCGTCGAGTCCACGATCGAGTCGAAGATGCGGATGTCGCCGATGATCCGGCCGATGAAGCTGTCGACGTATCCGAGTGCGTGGTCGCGGTCGAAAAGCACGATCAGCTGACCCGGGGCCTCGCCGCGAACGTACATGTGCAGCGCCGCCACGAGCCGGTTTTCGTACCCGACGCGGTTCGAGAGGTCGCGGAACTTGATGACGTCGATCGACGGCTCGCTCAATTGGATGGTCGTGTTGAGCAACTGTGAAAGCGACGTCGCCGCGTGCCCGGCACCGATGTTGCCGACTTCTTTGAGCGCGTCTTTTTGCAGATCGGACAAATTGAGCGACTGCGTGATCATCGCCATCCCTCGCTTTTCGGCGCCGGTTTGCGGCGCAGGCTTCAAACGATGCCGCGATCCCGCCGCGTCATCCGCCGCTCGTTGAGGAACTCCACAAGAGCTTGCTCCTCGCCCGGATCGATCTGAAGGAAGCGGATCCCGGTGGCGTTCTTTTGCGACTTTTCTATTTTTACCGAGCGCATGACTTCGCACAGTCCGATAAATAAAGTGTTCTTGATTTTGAGCGTGAAGCGGACTTCAACCTGCGTGCCGATTTTGAGTTCGGGGCTCACGACCACCCCCGCCCCGCCGCAACTGAGATCCATCATCGAGCCTGGCAAATAGTCGCCGAAGCCTTCGCCGCCGGGCGCGTAGCGCCACTGGACCGGGATGATCCACGAAACACGCGCGGCGTTACGGCGATCGTAGTTTTCGAGCATCTTGATCGACTGGGGAATCTCGAAGTGGGCTTCCTTATCATGGACCACGGTGCACAACGTCGAGAAGCGAAACCGCCCCAGCGCATTGCTGTAGAGGAAATCGGCGCTTGCGCCGGCTTGCATTCCGTCCGGGCAGCGGGTGACGAGTTCCGAGGGGCCCAATCCATTCACCGCCACCGACTCGCGCTTGGTCGCACCGCCGACGGCCACATCGACGAACGAGTTGATTTCCGGTAACCGTCCGCGCAGGAGTGACCAGGCGCTGCGCTGCGGTTCGCGCCGCAGTCCGAGCGCGCGCAGCAAGTTCATACGGCGGCGGCCTCCGGCACGTCTTCGGTCGTCGAGATTTGGCCGATCGATTCGACCCGCAGCCCCGGCGCGATCTCGCTGTAGGACAGCACGACGAGCGCCGGCGCGGCGCGCTCGGTCAGCCGCTTGAGCGCCAAACGGACCGACGGCGAACACAGGACGATCGGCGCCAAACCGGTCTGCTGGGCGGTTTGCATCTGACGGGTGAGTGAGGCGTAGATGCGCCCAACCGTCGCGGGATCGAGTAGCGCGTAGGCATCCTCGCCGCGCCGGACCGCTTCGCCGAGCAGCGTTTCAAGCCGCGGATCGACGGTGATGACCGAGAGCAGCCCGTTCTCGGCGTACTCGGCGCAGATGTGGCGGCCCATCGCGGCGCGCACCCGTTCGGTGAGAAAATCGATGTCCTTCGAGACGCGCGCGCTGTCGGCGAGGTTCTCGAGGATCAGCAGCAGGTTACGGATCGGAATGCGTTCGCGCAACAGGTTTTGCAGCACGCGCTGCACTTCGCCGACGGTCAGCAAGCTCGGCACGAGTTCGTCGACGACCACCGGATAGTGCTGCTTGACGTTGTCGAGCA
>PLAE01000211.1 GCA_003134035.1 Candidatus Velthaea versatilis | reverse complement strand
CGACCATGACCGGCTGGAAGCGCCGTTCGAGCGCGGCGTCGGACTCGATGTATTTGCGATACTCATCGAAGGTCGTCGCGCCGATGCACTGCAGTTCGCCGCGCGCGAGTTCGGGCTTGATCATCGACGACAGATCCATCGAGCCCTCGGCCGCGCCGGCGCCGACGAGCGTGTGCAGTTCGTCGATGAAGAGAATGATGTCGCGCGCGGCGCGTTTGACTTCGTCGAGAATCCGCTTGACCCGGCCCTCGAACTCGCCGCGGTATTTGGTGCCCGCGATCAGCGGCCCGAGCGATAGCGCCAGGACGCGTTTGTCACGCAGCGCGGCCGGCACGTCGCCGCGCGCGATCCGCTGCGCTAGACCTTCGACGATCGCGGTCTTGCCCACGCCCGGCTCACCGATGAGCACCGGATTATTTTTGCTGCGCCGGGCGAGGATCGAAACGACCCGTTCGACCTCGGGTTCGCGACCGATCACCGGGTCGAGTTCGCCGGCTTTCGCGGCCGCGGTGAGATCGCGTGAGTACTGGCCCAGCGTCGTCGCGCTGGCGCCCCGCAGAAAGCGGCCGATCTGCTCGCTGGCCGGACTCGGGGCCGGGCCTTCGCCGCCTTCGCGGCGGCCCAAGCGCTCGATCGCCAGCGCCGCGCCGGCAAAGAGTGTTGCCGCCGACATCGCGGCGCCCAAATACGGCAGAATCGCACGCCGCCGCCGGCGCGCGCAATCCACGCAGACGGCGGCGTCGATCCACTTTCCCGCCCGCAGGGCATAATCGCGCACGCTCGCCGGACGCTCGCGGCAGACTTCACAGGTCCCGACCATCACACTACGGGCTACCCGCGCAAACGTGCGCGGGTTTCGATCCCGCCGGCATTCGGGGTCGGGCGCTCAGCGGATCACATAGGTTATCGTAACGGTCCCGTTGACGTCCATGTCGCTGGGCGCAATCGTCGTCGGGACGGCGTCGGCGCCGGCTAGCGACGACTTCATCGCCAGCGGCATGATGCGGCCGGGGGGCGGACCCGCTTCGTTGCCGATGCGCAGGATGCGCACGATCTGCACGTGCGCCGCGGCGGCGATCGTCTGGGCTTGGGCCGCAGCGTCTGCGACCGCCGCAGCGAGCGCCGCGCGCTCGACCGCCCGCGGATCGCGCAGGCCGTACGCCACGCCGTTGATCTGGGTTGCGCCGGCGGCCGTCGCGGCATCGATGACCGCGCCCGTCTGCGCCAGTGCGGCGACGTTGATCTGCGCGTTGCGCGTCACCACGAAACCGAAGGGACCGGCGCCCGGATTCGGCATTCGCGCGGCCGGCCGCGGATTGAAATACGACGACAGAGACGTCGACGTGATGTCGTTCGCCGAAATGCCGAGGGCGGCGAGCTTTGCGCCCAGCGCCGCGAAGCGACGGTTGTTTTCGGAGAGCGCGCGCGCCGCGCTGTCGTCGCTCGTAACGATGTTCGCCGCGACCGTGGCGAGGTCGGGCGCGCGCGAAATCTGTCCTTGCCCAGTAACCGTTAAGGTGCCGAACGAGGTTTCCGGTACCGTATCGGCAGCCCGCGCCGGCACGGATGGAATAGCCAGGCACCCGGCCGCAATCGCCGTGGCGACAATCTTCAACGCGTTCATGCTTGGCTAACGTGCATGCCGCGCCAATCGTCGTTAGGTTTCGATGAACCCATCCACGGGGAAATCGTTTATGTGCAGGCGGGTCCTGCTTTCACGACGTTTCAGGAGGATTGGCACAGTGGGTATCTTGAGTTGGATTTTGGTTGGACTCGTCGCGGGATTTTTGGCGAAGTACGCCGTCCCGGGCGAGGGTCCCGGCGGAATCATCGGTGACATCATCATCGGTATCGTCGGAGCGTTCGTGGGCGGGTTCATCTTCAACGCGTTCGGACATGCCGGCGTGAATGGGCTCGATCCGTACAGCATCTTGGTCGCGTTCATCGGTGCGGTCGTGCTGCTCTTCATCCTGCGGGCGGTTTCGGGCCGCCGGACCGTCTAGGGGGTGCGGCCGAAGGGTGCGCTTTCGTTTCGGGTCGTCGCGAAGGACACCGGGGCAGGGCGGCTAAGGGAAAGCGGCACCCTTCGTAGCAGAGAGGCTCATAAACCGTTTCATGGCGTACATCATCACCGAACCCTGCATTGGCACGAAAGACAAATCGTGCGTCGATGTGTGCCCGGTCGACTGCATCCACGGTCCGGACGACGGCGAGCAGCTTTTCATCGATCCCGAAGTGTGCATCGACTGCGGCGCCTGCGTTTCCGCTTGCCCGGTCGAAGCCATTTATGCCGATTCGGACGTCCCCGATAAGTGGAAAAACTTTATCGAGATCAACGCCGAGTTCTATAAAAAGTAGGAACCGCGGCCGGGGCGAGCCGGCGGCATGAATCGCGTCATCGCGTCGGAATTGATGGATGGTCCGATCGAGTCGTTGCTCGAACTCGAAGAAAATCTGACCGACATCGAATTTGTCAATCGCGCGTTCGGCGGCATCGCGCCGGTGCTGCGTGAGGCCCGCCGTTACGGCGTGCGAACCTTGCTCGACGTTTGCTGCGGCGGCGGCGATGTCCCGCTGGCCGTCGCGCGCGATGCGCGCCGCCGGGGTTCACGCGTCGTCGTCACGCTGCTCGATCGAAGCGCGCACATGTTGAGCATCGCGCGCCAGCGCGCGGCGGACGATCCCGATGTCGCCTTCGTGCAAGCCGATGCGAGCGCGCTGCCGTTCGGCGACGCGGCGTTCGACATGGTCACCTGCAATCTGGCGCTACACCATTTCGAGCCCGACGGGGCGCGGGCGCTGCTGCGCGAACTGCGCCGCGTCGCGCGGATTCTGCCGCTGGTCTGCGATCTGCGCCGCTCGCCGCTGGCGTTCGCCGCGGCGCTGACTTGGTCGCGGGTCGCGTCGCGCAACCGGCTCACTCGCCACGATGCGCCGCTTTCCGTGCGCCGCGCCTACACGCCGGCCGAAGCGCGCGCGCTGGCGCTGGAGGCCGGCTGGCCGCAGCCGCGCGTGCGGGTCGAGGGCGGATTCCGCATGTCGCTGGCCGACGAGTCGTCGCTGGCCGCGAGCCGGCCCGCTTAAACGGCGTGCTGCGGGCATGACCGTGACCTCGACGAGCATCGAGATTGCCGCTCCGGAGCGGACCATCTTCGCGTTCGCCGCCGCCACCGCGCGCTGGCCGCTCTTTTTACCGCATTACCGTTACGTACGGGTGCGCGAACGCGACGGGCACCGGCAGATTATCGAGATGGCGGCCTGGCGCGACGTTTTCCCGCTGCGCTGGGTGGCCGAGCAGATCGACGATCCCGAGCGCCCGCACATCGCCTTCCGCCACATCGCGGGGCCGACGCGCGGCATGGACGTCGAATGGCGCTTCGAGCCCACCGGGACGGGGACGCGCGTGACCATCGAGCATCGCCTGACCTTCGCGTTTCCGGTCGCGGCGGATTGGCTGGGGACGCACGTCGTCGGCGAGTATTTCATCGCCGGCGTGGCGCGGCGGACCCTGCGCGGCATGAAGCGGATCGCCGAAGCGGCGGCCGGCGCATGATCGGCGGCAGCTATCGCGTCGCGGTGACCGGGATCGGCGTCGTCACGCCGCTGGGCATCGGCAAGGACGCGTTCTGGACCAACGTGATCGCCGAGCGCATCGCGGTCGACCGGCTCGATCGTTTCGATACCACGGGGTATCGCTCGCAGTGCGCCGCGCAGATCGACGACTTTCATCCGGGCGACTTTCTGAGCGAGCGCCGGCAGCGTTGGACGGATCGATTTTCCCAGTTCGCGGTCGCGGCGGCCCGCCTTGCGATTGAGGACGCGGGGTACCCGGCCCACGGGGAGAACGCCGAGGTCGGGGTTTACCTGGGTTCGGCGCTGGGGGGTCTGGCCTACGCCGACGCGCAGCACGACGTGTTCCGCGAGCGCGGTCTCGAGGGCGTAAAGCCGCTGCTCGCGATCTCGGTTTTCGGCGGCGCCTCGACGTGCAACGTTTCGATCGAGTTCGGGCTGACCGGTCCGACGGTCGCCAACGGGAATTCGTGCGCGTCGGGCGCGGTCGCGATCGGCGACGCCTTCCGGGCGATCGCGCGCGGCGATATCCGCGCCGCGCTCGCGGGCGGGGTCGAGGCGCCGCTCTCGCCGTTGATCTTCGGCGCCTTCACGGTGATCCGGGCGATGTCCGCGCGCAACGCCGATCCCGAGCATGCCAGCCGCCCCTTCGATCGCGACCGGGACGGATTCGTGATGGCCGAGGGGTCGGGGGTGCTCTTCCTCGAGCGGCTCGACGACGCGTTGGCCCGCGGGGCGCACGTTTACGGCGAAATCGTGGGCTATGGCCTGACCAACGACGCGCACCACATGTCGGCGCCGCGCCCCGACGGCAGCATCAACGCCGCGGCGATGCGCCGGGCGCTGCGCGAGGCCGGGATCGAACCGGCCGACGTCGACCTGATCAACGCGCACGGTTCGGGTACTCCGCTGGGCGACCGCGGCGAGGCGCTCGCGATCGGCGCGGTGTTCGCCGGGCATCCCGTGCCGGTAACCGCGAGCAAGGGCCAGCACGGGCATGCGCTGGGGGCGAGCGGCGCTTGGGAGGCCGCGCTCTCGCTCTTGACCTTCGCGCACCAAATCGTGCCGAAAACCGTCAATCATGTCGAAGATGATCCGGATTGCGCGATCGCCGTCACCCGTGCGCCGCTCGCACTCGCGCCGCAGGTCATTTTGAGCAACAGTGCGGGGTTCGGTGGAATCAATGCGGCTCTCGTCTTTCGCCGCTACGAATGATGCGGTCGTCACGCCCGTGGTGGTGGTTGACGTGCGCAAATCCTACGCCAGCGGCGGGGACGTGGTAACGGCGCTGGCCGGCGTGTCGCTCGAGGTTGCCGCCGGCGAAATGGTCGCGCTGGTCGGACCAAGCGGTTGCGGGAAGAGCACGCTGCTCAACCTCGTCGGCTGTGTGGATTTGCCGACCTCGGGCCAAGTCTTCGTCGACGGCCGGTCGACGAGCGACCTCGACGACGATGCGCTCACCGTGCTGCGGCGCGACCGCGTCGGCACGATCTTTCAATTTTTCAACCTGCTGCCGGCGCTGACGATTTTCGACAACATCGGACTGCCGCTGGTGCTGCGCCGGCTGCCGCGGGCTCAGATCGAGGCCCGCGTCGATGCGGCGATGGCGCAGGTCGGGATCGGCGACAAACGCTCGGCGTATCCGGCGCAGATTTCGGGTGGGCAGATGCAGCGAGCGGCGATCGCGCGCGCGATCGTCCATTCGCCGGCGATCATCTTGGCCGACGAGCCGACCGGCAACCTCGATACGGCCAACGGCGAAAACGTCTTGCGCCTGCTGCGCTCGCTCGCCGCGGGCGGTCAGGCGATCCTCATGGCGACGCACAGCGCGGAAGCCGCGGCGATCTGCGACCGCGTCATTCGAATGCAGGACGGCCGGATCGTTTGAGGTCCGCGTCGAGCGGGAGCTCGGCGACCGCCCTCCGATCGAGTCCAACCATCAGGTTTCGTTAACGAAGCTTCCGCAACGAAGTCGCCGCGCGTTTGCCGGTGCGGCGGAACGCGTCGCGTAGCAGCGCCGAGCGTTCCTAAATGCTAACCGAATGAAGCTCACTTTGCAGCCCGGGTGCGCCGATACTTTTAGCGGGATCGAATCCACATGTGCATGCGTCCGCTTTGGCGCTGTGCTGGGAGGCCCAGAAAATTACTACTTTGTTCTTCGTAAAGGCTTTCATGTGATGAAGACGATTCTTACCGTCGACGATTCGCCTTCAATTCGTCAAATGGTCGCCTTTACGCTGTCCGGGGCCGGATATAGTGTAGTCGAAGCGGTGGACGGCGTCGATGGGCTGGCCAAGGCGCGGGCGACCAACGCCGATTTAGTGCTGACCGATCAGAATATGCCGCGTGCCGACGGGCTCACGCTCATTCGCGGCCTGCGCGCGCTGCCCAACTACGCCAAGACCCCGATCCTCGTGCTGACGACCGAAGCCGGCGACGAGATGAAGGCCAAAGGCAAGGCCGCGGGCGCGACGGGCTGGATCGTCAAACCGTTCGATCCCGTCACGCTGCTCAATGTCGTAAAAAAAGTCCTCGGGTAGCCGCAGATGTCGATCGATCTCTCGCGCTTCCATCAGGGCTTTTTCGACGAAGTCGAAGAGCACATCGAGAACATCGAGGCGCTGCTCTTGGCGATCGACGTCGGTCAACCGGAGAACGCCGATTTCGACGGCGTGTTCCGCGCCGCGCATTCGATCAAAGGCGGCAGCGGAACGTTCGGCTTCGTCGAGATGGCAAAGTTCACGCACGTCCTCGAATCGGTGCTCGACAAACTGCGGCGCGGTGATTTCGGACTGACCTTCGCGATGGTCGACATCTTTTTGCGCGCCTGCGACGTTCTCAAGGCGCAGCTCGCTGCGTATCGCGCCGGTACCGGGATCGAAGCGGTCTCGCCGGCCGAATCGATCGCCGAACTCGAAGCGGTGCAGGCGGCGCCCGCCGCAGTCGGGTCGGCCGCGATTCTGCACACCCCGGCGGCGCAGTGCTTCACGCTCGAACTGACCGCTGCGGGCGATGCTGAGGCGCGAGCAGCGAACTATACGGCTCTGTTCGGTGCGCTCGCGGAGATGGGACCGCTGACCGCGCCGCCGGGCCAAAGCGCCGACGCTTCGCTGTGGTGCTTCACGCTGACGGCGGACGTCAGCGAAGCAAGTCTGCGCGAACTGTTGGCCTTCATCGTTGACGATCCGGCCGACGTGCGCATGAGCATCGCCGGGGCGGCGGTGACGGCCGATCCGCCGGCCGTCGAAGCGTTCGGTTTTTTCGACGCCGCGCCGGACGAAACGGCGCCGGCACCCGAAAGTTTCGGATTCTTCGAGGATGCTCCCGGCGGCCCCCAAACGGCGCCCGAAGCGTATGGCTTTTTCCCCGATGCGGCCGGTGCGCCGGGAGTCGTCGCGGCCGTCGGCGCCGCAGCGCCCGCTGCCGCCAAGACCGCGCCGCCGGCAGCCGCGGCGGGCAAAGACGCCGACTCGACCATCCGCGTTAGCTTGGGCAAGATCGACGGGCTCATCAATCTCGTCGGCGAGATGGTGATCGCGCAATCGCGGCTCGAGCGCATCAGCAACGACCTCGACCACGCCGCGTTCGCGGACTTGCAAGCCACCGTCGCGCAGATGCAGCACAACATGCGCGACCTGCAGCAGGGCGTGATGTCGATTCGCATGCTGCCGCTGCGCTCGGTGTTTGATCGTTTTCCGCGCATGGTGCGCGAACTAGCGTCCAAACTCGGCAAGAGCGTGCGGCTGGCGACCACCGGCGAAGAGACCGTGCTCGATAAAATCCTCATCGAACAACTGGCCGATCCGCTGACCCACCTCATTCGCAACGGCATCGATCACGGCATCGAGTCGCCCGCGGCGCGCGTCGCCGCCGGCAAGCCGGCCGAAGGGTCGATCTCGCTGCGGGCCTGGCATCAGGGCGGCGAAGTGATGATCGAGATCGGCGACGACGGCGGCGGGCTCAACCGCGAAAAGATCCTCCAAAAAGCCGCCGAGAAGGGCTTGCCGTGCGCCGCCGACATGCCGCAGCGCGACGTTTGGCAGCTCATCTTCGCGCCCGGTTTTTCGACCGCCGAGACGGTGACCGACGTTTCGGGCCGTGGCGTCGGCATGGACGTCGTCATGCAAAACATCACGCGCATCGGCGGACGCATCGACATCGATTCGCACTTCGGTTTCGGCACGCGGGTCACGATCCGCTTGCCGCTCACGCTGGCGATCCTCGACGGACTCTCGGTGAACGTCGGCGGCGAACTGTACCTCATTCCGCTGACCAACATCATCGAGTCGCTGCAGCCGGCACCGGACGCGATGCGCACGATCGCCGGCGGCGGCCGGATCATCCACATTCGCGACGAGTATTTTCCGATTGTGGCGCTGGCCGACGTCTTGCCCTCGCGCGGGACACCTCCGCCACGCAGCGGCGAAGGCATCCTCGTGCTGCTCGAAGCCGGCAACGGCCGCGTCGCGCTGCTCGTGGACGAACTCGAGGGGCAACATCAGGTCGTCATCAAGAGTCTGGAAACCAATTTTCGCCACGTTCCCGGGATCGCCGGCGCAACCGTGATGGGCAACGGTCGCGTGGCCTTGATCCTCGACGTCGCTTCGTTCGTGCGCCAAGCCGGCGCGCGCGCGGCGGCGTAGGAGGAAGCGCGTGAAGCAAACCGCCCAACTCGACGCGGTCGCGCCGCGCGAGATGCTGACGTTTCGCCTGGGTGGCGAAGTCTACGGCATCAACATCCTCGAAGTGCAGGAGATTCGCGGCTGCGATGCCGTGACGCCGATTGCGGGCACAGCCGATTTCATCCGCGGTGTCATCGACTTGCGCGGCGTGATCGTGCCCATCGTCGACATGCGGATGAAATTCGCGCTGGACGAAGCGCGATACGACGCCTTGACCGTGGTGATCATTCTCAACGTCGCCCAGCGAGTGATCGGTATCGTGGTCGATGCGGTCAACGACGTGGTTACTTTTGCCGCCGATCAGATTCGGCCGGTGCCCGAGTTGGGCAGCACGCTCGATACGCAGTTCATCATGGGGCTGGCACGGCTCGAAGACCACTTGGTCATCTTGCTCGACATCGAGCATCTGCTCGCGAGCCCCGAAATGCAACTCATCGCCGGCGACCCGACACCCTCGTCTTCTGAAAGACAACCGAAATGATTACGTTCTGGAATAACTGCACGATCAAATCCAAGCTCTTTCTGGGCATTGGTGCGATTCTCGTGGTCTTTGCGATTTCTTCGGCGATCGTGCTGGGCTTTGTCAACAGTCTCTCGGCCAGCGCCGATTTGGCGCTGGGCCATATCTACCCGGCGCGCGCCCTAGCGTTCGCCGCGCAGTTTCGCCTAATCGACGCGGACGACAACGGCGGGTACTACGTCATGGACCGGAACGCGAAGAATTGGCCTGGTTACCTCCACGACCACGAAGCAGATATGGCAGCGTTCAAAGACGCACTGCCGAAGCTTCAGGCCGGCGCCGCCACGCCGCACGAGCACGAAATCGCTACCGCCCTAGCTAGCTGGCTCGATGCCTACACGGTAGCTAGCGACGAGGCCTTCGCATTCAAGCGGGCGGGCAAATATGATGAAGCCGTTAAGAGCTTTGTCGGCTTTGATACGAGCAAAGGTCAAACGCTGATTGCCGATTACGTCGCATCGACGACGAGTCGCGCGGCGGATGCCGCCGAGCAAGTCCAGATGAATTCGCACGCCGCGGTCGTCGCGGGGATCGCCGGTGCGCTTACGGCGATACTCGGCGGCATCGCGATCGCGTTCGCACTGAGCGCGCAGCTTTCCAATAGTCTAAAGATCGTCACCGCGGCGATCAAGGCGGCCTCGGACGTCGTGAGCAACTCGGCCCGCGAAATCTCGGCGGGGAACGGGGATCTCTCGCAGCGCACCGAGGAACAGGCGGCAAGCTTGGAAGAGACGGCCGCGAGCATGGAAGAGCTGACCGCGACCGTACGCCAAAACGCCGATAACGCCAAGCAGGCGAACACGCTGGCAATCGGCGCGAGCGGTATCGCCGTCAAAGGCGGTCAGGTCGTCAGCGAAGTCGTCCACACGATGGCGGACATCAACGACAGCGGGAAAAAGATCGTCGATATCATCAGTGTCATCGACGGCATCGCGTTTCAAACGAACATCTTGGCGCTCAACGCCGCCGTTGAAGCAGCGCGGGCGGGTGAGCAAGGCCGCGGCTTCGCCGTGGTTGCCGGCGAAGTTCGCACCCTGGCCCAGCGTTCAGCCGCCGCGGCCAAGGAGATCAAGGCGCTCATCGGCGACTCGGTGGAAAAGACGAACAACGGCACGCGGCTCGTCGGCCAGGCGGGCGAGACGATGGCGGAGATCGTGGAGTCGGTCAAGCGGGTTACCGACATCATGTCGGCCATCGCCGCAGCGTCGCTCGAGCAAGGCAGCGGGATCGGGCAAGTGAACGAGGCCATCACTCAGATGGACACGGTCACCCAGCAGAATGCGGCACTCGTCGAAGAGATCGCGGCTTCGGCGCTCGCGCTCGAAGAACGAGCCGGCGATCTCGTCGCCTCCGTCAACGTGCTCACACTCATGCAAGACCGCTCGCAACCGCCGCCGCCAGCGATCGCCGCCCGGTCGGCCGCGGCCCGCACACCCGCGGTTCCGAGGGGGAAGGCCAAGCCGCAGCGCGCTCCGGCCCCGCTCGCGACACGACCCTCGAATCCCGGTTCAGAAATCGAAACAGCCGATGCGTGGAGTTCATTTTGAGAAACGCGGAACTGATTCAACCCGAAGTTGATCCGGCGCAAACGCGCGAGATGCTCACCTTCCGACTCGGCGGCGAAGCCTACGGAATCAACATCCTCAAGGTTCAGGAGATCCGCGGCTGCGACCCCGTAACGCCGATCGCCGGCACGCCGGAGTTCATCCGCGGCGTCATCGATCTGCGCGGCGTGATCGTGCCGATCGTCGACATGCGCATGAAGTTCGCGCTGCCCGAAGCGACCTACGACGCCTTCACCGTCGTCATCATCCTCAACGTTGCGCGGCGCGTGATCGGGATCGTCGTCGACGCCGTCTCGGACGTCGTGACCTTCACCGCCGATCAGATTCGGCCGGTGCCGGAATTCAGTGCGGCGCTCGATACGCAATTCATCCTGGGACTTGCTCGGCTGGACGACCGGATGGTCATCTTGCTCGACATCGAGCATCTTGTTTCAAGTCCCGAAATGCAGCTCACGGACACCGTCGTCAGCGATTGATCGCGCGCCGGTCCGACACGAACCCGATACCAACACGTTCATAGCCGAAGGAAGAAGCACTCGCACATGGCACTATTCACGAGCAAATCGAAGCGGACCGCCGCTCAAGCCGACGAAATCGCCCGCGCCATCGACCGTTTCGCCGGCGGCGATTTGAGCGGAACGTTCCGCGGCGACGCGGAGTTGACCGCGCGCGTGAAGCCGTCATTGGCGCGCCTGCAAGACCAGCTGGTGAAAAGCCGCGCCGAAACGGCGGCGCTCGGCGCCCAGCTCAGCAAGATGCGTGAGGAGCATGCCGCCGGAGCGATCGATTGGGCGCTGCCCGCCGAAACGCTGAGCGGAGCCAATCGCGCGATCGCCGCCGACATCAACGCGCTCGTCAAGTCGCACATCGACGCGCAAATGCAGATCGTCGATGTCGTCAGTCGGTACGCGCAGGGCGACTTCTCGGTGGCGATCGATCGTTTCCCGGGCAGAAAAGCCGCGATCACCGTCGCGTTGGATCGCGTTCGTGACGCGTTCCCCAAACCCGAAGAAACCGCGCGCATGAAGCGCATCGAAACGGCGCTCGACAACGTCAAGACCAGCGTGATGATCGCCGATGGCGACAACGTCATCGTCTACATGAACAAATCGGTCACGGCGATGATGCGCAGCGTCGAACGCGATCTGCAAAAAGATCTGCCGCACTTCCGTGTGGACGCGCTCATTTCGACCAAGATCGACGTCTTCCACAAGAACCCGAGCCATCAGACGCGGCTGCTGGCCGACTTACGCGCAACGCACAACGCCGAGATCGTCGTGGGCGGCCGCACGATGTCGCTGATCGCCAATCCGATCATCGACGAAGCCGGCAAACGGCTGGGCGCCGTCGTTGAATGGAGCGATCGGACCCTCGAGGTCGCGGTCGAACGCGAGACGGCCGAGATCGTCAACGGGGCGGCTCGCGGCGACTTCTCCGTGCGCCTACCGCTCGAGGGCAAGACCGGTTTCTTCAAAACGCTGGCCGAAAACATGAACCGTTTGGTTGCGACATGCGACGTCGCACTCGACGACGTCGTGCGCGTCTTGGGCGCCTTGGCCAAAGGCGACCTCACCGAAACGATCACCGGCGAGTACGAAGGTACGTTCGGGCGGCTCAAAGACGACTCGAACGCGACCGTCGCAAGTCTGGTCAAGACCGTGATCGAGATCAAAGAAGCGGCCGAGATCGTGAGCTCGTCGTCGCGTGAAATCGCTTCGGGCAACGGCGACCTCTCGCAGCGCACCGAAGAACAAGCCGCCAGTCTCGAAGAGACCGCGGCGAGCATGGAAGAACTCACCGCGACGGTCCGTCAAAACGCCGAGAACGCGCGCCAAGCCAATCAACAGGCGATCGGCGCGAGCAAGATCGCGGTCAAAGGCGGGGAAGTCGTCGGCCGAGTCGTCGATACGATGGCGGCGATCAACACTAGCGCGAAGAAGATCGTCGAGATTATCAGCGTCATCGACGGCATCGCGTTCCAAACGAACATCCTGGCACTCAACGCGGCGGTCGAAGCGGCGCGAGCCGGCGAACAGGGCCGCGGTTTCGCCGTCGTCGCGGGCGAGGTTCGCACGCTGGCGCAGCGCTCGGCGGCCGCGGCCAAAGAGATCAAAGAGCTCATCGGCGACTCGGTCGACAAAACCACCGAAGGCAGCAAACTCGTCGATCAAGCCGGTTCAACGATGGCCGAGATCGTGGACGCCGTCAAGAGCGTCACCGACATCATGGCGGCCATCGCCGCGGCCTCCGAGCAACAGGGCAGCGGGATCGAGCAAGTCAACGAAGCCGTCTCGCAGATGGATAAAGTCACCCAGCAAAACTCGGCGCTGGTGGAAGAAATCGCGGCGTCGGCCGAAGCGCTCGAAGAACGTGCGCAAAGCCTCGTCGGTCTGGTCAGCGTGTTCACCTTGGCGGATCAAAGCGGAGCCTCATTCGGGAAACCGCACGCGCCGGCCACGGCGGCCCGTGCGCCGCGGGCCGCCGTCAAGCCCGCCAAACGGCCCACCCTCAAAACGCCGGCGAACGGCCGCAAACCTGCCGTCGTTGAGGCCGCCGATGACGATTGGAGTTCGTTCTAAAGCCGGCTCGCGATCCGGCCCAGGCGGCTGGATTGCGCGCTGAAGTTGCTGGTGCCGGGCGATGATAAAATCGATCCCCGGCGGCGGCAACTTGTCCCGGTATCACGACGGCCGCCTCAATCGCGACGTCGTGAAGATAAAGCCCGGTGAGTTTTTCGCGACGACCCGCCCGTACGTCATCGCGACGGTCTTGGGTTCATGTGTTTCGGCGTGCATCCGCGATCCCCAGCGCGGCAGCGCCGGCATGAATCACTTCATGCTGCCCGACGAGGGCACGTCCGGCGGCGGTTCGGCGTCGTTGCGCTACGGCGTCTTCGCCATGGAATCGCTCATCAACGAGTTCGTGCGTCACGGTAGCGCGCGCGGCGACCTGGAAGCCAAGGTGTTCGGCGGCGCCTCCGTCGTGAGCGCGATCCGCACCGACGTCGGCGGGCAGAACGCCGACTTCGTCGTGAAGTATCTGGCCCTCGAAGGCATCCGGACGACGGCGGTCGACTTGGGCGGCCTCGTGGCGCGCAAAGTTCTGTTTTTCGCCGAAGACGGGCGCGTCTGGGTGAAATATCTGTGGCGTGACGTGAACGACACGATCGAGCGGCGCGAGGACGAGTATGCGCGTGCGCTGACCGTCAAACCGGATCCGGCACCGGTCGAATTGTTCTAGGAGGCGGTCGGAGTATGCACGTCGACCGATCGGAGCCGAACGTTTCGTCGGAACCAGGCGCAATGAGGGAGCAATCCCGACGCGCCGGCGCAACGTCGATTCGGGCTAGGGCGTCAAAGCGGGTCATGGGCACGTTCCCCAGCGCCGCCGCCGATCGGCACCGCGCGTGACCGCGCTGTTTCGGGCGCTCGTCCTGGGCCATATTCGCGGCAACAAGCTGCGTACGGCGGTGACGATCCTCGCGGTCGCGCTGGGCGTCGCGATTGCCTTGGCGATCGATTTGGCGAACGCCACGGCGGTCGCGTCGTTCGCTTCGAGCGTGAACGTGATCTCCAATCACGTCAACCTTCAGGTGCTTGGCGTGGGCCGCGGCTTCGATGATCGCACGATTTTGCGCGTCGAACGGGTGCCTGGCGTGCAGTATGCCAGCCCGACCATCGAAGACTCGATCGTCGTCGGAGCGCGTGCCGGCGATGCGTTCTCGGGCGAAGACCTGCGGGTGCTGGGCGTCGATCTGCTGCGCCCGCTGCCCGGCGATGGGACGGCGCCGGCCGGTACGCCGGGTGCACTCGGGGCCGGCGCGGGCGCGCCCGACCCCTACGTACTCGTCGACGAGCACGGGGCGTTCATCAGCGAGCGGGTCGCGGCCAAGTACCGCTTGAAGCGCGGTTCGATCCTGCGCGGATTGGCCGGCGACCGCGTCGTGTCGCTGCGCGTCGCGGGCATCATTCCGGCCAACGTTCCGGGCGTCGACTCGAGCGTCGTGTTCATCGACGTCGCAACGGCGCAGGAGGTCTTCGACAAGCTCGGCCGGCTCGACCGCATCGACATGATCGGCGACGGCGCGCGGCTGCCCCAGATCGCCAAGGCCGTCGGCCGGGTGATTCCGCCCGGAACCCGGGCCATCGAGCCCAAAGTGCGCACCGGCGAGATCGACCGGATGCTGGGCAGCTTCCAACTCAATCTGGCGGCGCTGTCGTACATCGCGCTGCTGGTCGGAATGTATTTGATCTACAACACCGTCGCGATCTCGGTCGTCGCGCGGCGGCCCGAGATCGGGACGCTGCGCGCGCTGGGCGCGACCAAACGCGGGATCTTCGGCGCGTTCCTCGCCGAGGGGGCCCTGTTCGGGACGGTCGGCTCGCTCTTCGGCCTGGTCTTGGGCGCGGCGCTCGCGCAGCTTTCGATCGGGGCGGTGTCGCGCACGGTCGACACGCTCTACGTCGCCAGCCACGCCGACCACGTCATCTACGCGCCGCTGGTGCTGCTCAAAGCGTTCGTCGTCGGCCTAGTGCTCTCGACGTTCTCGGCGCTCTTTCCGGCGCTCGAGGCCGCCGGGACGCCGCCGGCGATCGCCATGCGCTCCGCGGGCTACGAGCAGCGCCGCAAGAATCTCGCCCTGCGGTTCGCCCTGGGCGGGACGCTGCTGCTCGTGCTCGCGTACGGCTGCACGTTCTTTCCGGCCGTCGACGACATCCCGCTCTTCGGCTATGCCGCGGGACTGCTGATCATCTTCGGCGGCTCGTGCTTCGCGCCGTTGTGCATCCGCGCGGTCTCGCGGCTGGGCGTCGCGCTGCTGCGCCGCCGCTCGGCGCCGGGCCAGCTCGCGGCGGCGAATCTGGGCGCATCGCCGATGCGCAACAGCGTCGCGGTGGCCTCGCTGATGATCGCGATCGCGATGATGGTCTCGATTGCGATCCTCATCGGCTCGTTTCGCACAACGGTCGTCGCGTGGGCCGACGATACCCTGCGGGCCGACCTCTTCGTGCGGCCGCTGGGACTCTCGGATGCGTCGTACGACTCGCGTTTCTCGCCCCGCGTGGCCCAGACGATCGCGCGGCTGCCGGGCGTCGCGGCAGTCGATACGTTCCGCGGCATCTCGATTCCGTTTCGCGGCCGAATCACCACGCTGGGCGCGGCCGACTTCAGCACGATCGCCGAGCGCAACAAACTGCGCTTTATCGGCGTCGCCGACACGCAGGCGCTCGCGCGAACCTTGCCCGGCACGACCCGGGTTCTCATCAGCGATCCGTTCGCGACGAAATTCCACATCGGCCGCGGCGACTCGTTCGAGCTCAACACGCCGGCTGGGAACACGACCTTCACGGTCGCGGCAATTTACAACGACTACTCGAGCGACGCCGGGATCGTGCTCATGGACACGCGCACGTTCGCGCGACTCTATCACGACGATTCGGTCAACTCGATCGCCATCTATGCCAAGCCCGATACCGACTTGACCAAGCTGCGCAGCGAGGTGGTGCGCAGCGTCTTGCCGCTGCGGGTCGACGCGCAAACGACGCGCGAACTGCGCAAGCTCGTCGTGACGATCTTCAACCGCACCTTCGCGATCACGTACGCGCTGTACGTCATCTCGATCACGATCGCCGTGTTGGGCGTGGTGTCGACGCTCTTCGCGCTCGTGCTCGAGCGGCGGCGCGAAATCGGCCTCATGCGCTATCTCGGGTTGCGAACGCGCGACGTGCGGTCGATGGTCTATTACGAAGCGGCGTTCATCGGGCTGCTCGGCGGCGTCATGGGCGTCGTCGTCGGCGTGCTGTTGTCGCTGCTGCTCATCTTCGTCATCAACCGTCAAGCGTTTGGGTGGCTCATCGAATTGCACATGCCGTACGACTTTTTGCTCGAAGCGATCGCGCTGGTCATCGTTGCGGCGGTCGTGGCCGGCGTGTATCCGGCCGGCGTCGCGGCGCGGATTCGGACGGCCGAAGCGGTGCGGGCGGAATGAGACGCGTTGTCGCTCTGTTCGGCATCGCGCTCGCCGTCCTGGCGGGTGCCCTGCCGTCGGCGGTGCGCCCCGCTCCGCTCGCCGGCGCTGCGACCCCGATCCGCGGCGCTGCTCCGCTGTCCGGCGCCGGCGGGGCGCTGACCGCGGATGGGTTCGAGAATGCGAATCGGCCCTACCGGTTTGTGTTTCCGCGCGATCACGCGGCGCACTTCGGCTATCAGTCGGAGTGGTGGTATTACACGGGGCACGTGCGGGCGGCCGATGGCCGGCGCTTCGGCTACGAGCTGACGTTTTTCCGGATTGGGCTGCGGCCGGGGGATCCGCGGCCGGCAGCGGGGCAGAGCGCGTGGCGCGGCAATCAGGTGTACGCGGGACATTTCGCGCTGACCGACGAGAGCGGCAAAACGTTCGTGCATTTCGAGCGCTTCTCGCGCGAGGCGCTGGGAGCGGGGTCGGCGTCGGATCGCTTGCTCGACGTGCATGTCGAGGATTGGGGACTGCGCGGCACCCAGCCGTTCCGGATGCACGCGCGGGCGGGCGGCGATGCGATCGCATTCGAACAGTTCGCCCAGAAACCGCCGGCGATCAACGGGCGCGACGGCGTGTCGGTCAAAGCGGGTTGCGCCACTTGCGCATCGCACTACTATTCGATGACCCGGCTGCGCACGGTTGGGAAGCTGACGTACGGCGGTGTGCGCATGGCGGTCAGCGGCACCTCGTGGATGGATCATGAGTTCGGATCGGGCGAGCTGCAGGCGAATCAGGCGGGCTGGGATTGGTTTTCGGTGCAGCTCGACGACCGGCGCGAGCTCATGCTCTACCGGTTGCGACAGAAGGACGGGTCGATCACACCGCAGTCCAGCGGATCGCTCATCGATGCGCAGGGGCGCGTGACGCATTTGCTGCGCAGTGACTTCTCGACCGAGGCGACCGGCACGTGGAAATCGCCGCATACCGGCGGCATGTATCCGAGCGGTTGGCGCGTGCGCGTACCGGGTGCCGGGATCGACATCGTGTTGCGCCCAACGCTCGCGGATCAAGAACTTGCGAACAATTCGGGAGTAACCTACTGGGAAGGCGCGGTCGATGCGCTCGATCCGGCGACCGGCCGGCCCCTGGGTGTCGGATACGTCGAGTTGACTGGCTACGCCGGTGCGATTTCTCTTTAAGACCGTGCCCGAGACTCGCTCGCGACCAAGGCCGCGGCTTTGCGCCGTTCATTGTAAGCTGGCTTGCGGGCGCGCCCGCGTGCCGCGTGGTAGGGTTGAGGAGTGATGATGAATTGGCGACTGGTTTTTGCTCGAGCGGGTGCGGCACTGCTGGCGCTCACGGTTTCCCTGGCCGCGCCGGCTTCGGCCGCGACCGTACCAGCCAAGCACCTCGAAACGGCGGTGTTGGCGGGTGGTTGCTTCTGGGGCGTTTCGGCGGTGTTCGAGCGCCTGCGCGGCGTCTCTAACGTCGTTTCGGGGTTTGCCGGCGGCGACGCATCGACGGCGCATTATGAAACGGTCAGCACCGGGACGACCGGGCACGCCGAATCGGTGCAGATAACGTACGATCCCGGGCAGATTTCGTACACCAAGCTGCTCGAGGTGTACTTCGCCGTCGCGCACGACCCGACGGAACTCGATCGTCAGGGACCCGATGAAGGGACGCAGTACCGCTCCGAGATTTTCTACACGAGTCCCGATCAAGAGCGTACGGCGAAGGCGATGATCGCCAAGCTGACCGCGGCGCACGTTTTCCCGGCGCCGATCGTGACCAAGGTCGAAGCACTGCGCGGTTTCTACGCGGCTGAAGCTTATCACCAGCACTTCTATGATCGCAACCCAAACTACCCATACATTGTGTACAACGACAAGCCCAAGGTCGAGGCGCTGGAGCAGAAGTTTCCGCAACTCGTCAAAGCGGACGTCGTCAAAACTGACAACTGACACGAAGCCGGCAATCGGGCCTGAAATTGCCTCGCCGCCCGAGGTATCTCGGCCAATCGGACAATGCCGCCCGGTGAAGTGAACCTGCGAAAGACACCAGGCCGATCTTCACCGTGCTGCTGACATTTGCCGCGTATGATGTGCCGATGGCTCAGAGCGCGGTACGGTGGCGCGAGAATCTGATTGAGGCTGCTCCGGCCGGACCCGCAGCGCCGGTCGCGACCGGACCGGCCGCACGGAATAAGCCCGCGCCGGCGCGCCGAAGAGCCTGGCGTTCCGGGGTCCTGGGTGCCGTGGTTTTGGCGTTGCTGGCCGTCGCGGCCGTCGCCGTCCGCGCGTTGCGTCCGGCCGGGCCGGCGACGCAGTTGCCCGTGAGCGGCCGGATCGAGGCGTCCTTGGACTGTTGCATGCCTCGTTGCCAGGCATGGTCATCACTAGAAAATGGGTGATATCGAAACTTGACGTGCGAACATGTGTTTGGTGCGCTTGCAGTGTTCCCGGTGGATGTCCGTCATCAGCAGGTGAAAGCGCCACTTACCGGACTTGTAGAGATCGATTTGTGCACGTCCGTGCGCATCGATCGCAAGCCCGACGTGCTGGCGCTGTGTTCATTCGCGGTCGTGGCGATTTCGATTAGCGCGACGCGTTACCGCTCACAACTCCGCTGATCGGCGGGCGGTTGATTTGGCTTGCGGCGGGACCCGTGGCGCAGCGCCGAAACCTGCGCCAATGCGTCCGTACAGCCCGTACAGGCTGCGCGGAAATTTGTCCGGGTCCAGCGTGCGCGTGTCCGTGGTTTGCGCCGGGCGCCGCAGCGATCATACAGGTGTCCACTTCTTTCACAGGAGCCTGTCATGTTTCATCTGCTCGCATCCGCAATCACGACGGCAGTTCTGACCGCCGCCGTCCAAGCCCCAGACGCCGCAGCGCACGCTGCAAGCTGCAAGAGTCCCCATGAGCCCGCCACGATCTTGCGCTCCGTCGCACCCGAAACCCCACTGATCGCCCGGACCGCAAATTGGACGGGCACAACGGTCGTTCGCGTCGATCTGTCGGCCGCGGGCGGCATCGTGGGAACGTCGGTTGCACGTTCGTCGGGCTTTGCCGCGCTCGACCGTGCCGCGCTCGAAACGGCACGCGCGCAAACGTACGCACCGGAAACCCAAGATTGCCGTCCGGTCGCGGGGTCGTACGGGGTCGAAGTTGAGTTCGACTAGGGATCGACGAAGTTGATCCACCTAGTCGCATCGTCGGAAGCTCCGCGGGCTCGTCCCGCGGAGCTGCACGCGGTCAGCGTCGATGGAGTTCGGGCTAAAGCGCGTTCGTCACGCGCGCCAGCCAGAGAATCAGTCCGACCTCGGCGGCGTTGTTTCTTGCCTCAGAGGCATAGGTCAGCGCCGACTGTCAGGCCGCACCCGGGAACGCTACGTCGGAGCGTTGGCAGTTCGTGCGGTCGCCTTCGATACGCGGCTATGAGCTGCGCTTCATACTCGGAGCGCGAGGAGGACCGTTTCGGCTGGGTTGACCGTGTAGTCTTGAAGAAGCGCTTTCGGTTCCGTCCCATCTTTACGGCTTATCGCGGTGAACAGCAGTCCTGTTCAGATCGCGGACCCGACTGCGCACGCGACGAGTGCACACGCTAATGCGATTATTGCGCCAAGCCCAAATCCGTGTTCGAGCGATTGGATCTTGTCGATGGCTAATGCAAAATAGGCGAAACTCAACGTGCCGCTCGCCAACTGATTGCAGGAAAGCCGCGCTACGAACGGGCTTCTCTGCTTTCTGAACGGGTGCGGCTAACGCGCGAGCCGGCGGGCTTCAGCGCACGAGTGCGGCGATGCGCTGCGTGAGCGGATCGGCCGGATCGGCCAGTCGCTCGCAGATCGTGAAGTGATTGTCGCCCGGCGAGTCGGCGTAATCGCCCGCGCAGCCGTGCGCCGTCCACGCGTCGATGAGCGCGCGCCCTTGCGCTTTGAACGCATCGGATTCATGTTCGCCCGTGGTGGCGAACACTGGGCACGGCCGAGCCGGTGCCCAGTGAATCGGGCTGAGTTTGCGCGCCGCGGTTTCGTCGAGCCCGAGCCATTCGTTCGCGAACGACTGCTGGATCGGGATGAGATCGTGCAGGCCGCTCAGCGTGACGACCGACCGCAGCGGCGCTTCGACCGCGCACATCGCGGCGAGATGGCCGCCGGCGGAATGTCCGAACACCGAGATGCGGTCCGCGTCGTAGACGAAACGCGCGCTGTTCGCACCCAGCCAGGCCACCGCGCGCCGGCACTGCGCGACGATCTCCGCCAATTTCACCTGCGGCGCCAAGCCATAATTGACGGACGCGACCGAGATGCCAAGCGGCACGAGACCCGCGGCGACGAACGAGAAATCCGATTTGTCCAGCCGGCGCCAATAGCCGCCGTGGATGAAGATCGCCAGCGGCGAACCCGGGCCCGCCGGGAAGACATCGAGCGCTTCGAGCGGCGATGCGCCGTACGGGATGTCGAGCGCGCCGGCGAAGCGTTCGCGCGCGGCGGCGCTGCGCGATGCCAAGCCCGCGAACACGGCGGCCAGATCGGGAACCGTCGCGCCGGCGTCGAGCGGATGAACGTTGAGCATGCCGGGCGTTAATTCACGCGGCGCGTGCGCGTCCCCCACTCGCGTTCGCGCAGGACGGCTTTTTGGACTTTGCCCGTCGAGGTCTTCGGCAAGTCGCCGAACTCGACGTGCTTGGGAACTTTGAACGCCGCGATGCGTTCGCGCGCGAAGGCCCGCAGCTCGTCCGCGGTCAGCACGGCGCCGGCCTTGAGCGTGACGAAGGCTTTGGGGACTTCACCCCAGCGGTCGTCGGGAACGGCGACGACGGCGCATTCGAGCACGGCCGGATGTTCGATGAGCACGCGCTCGACGTGAACCGTCGAGATGTTTTCACCGCCGCTGATGATCACGTCTTTGGCCCGGTCGACGATCTCGATGTAGCCGTCGGGGTGCTGCACGGCAACATCGCCGCTGTGGAAATATCCGCCGGCGAACGCCGCGGCGGTGGCTTCGGGGTCGCGGTAGTACCCCTTCATGACGTTGTTGCCGCGCATCACGATCTCGCCCGGCGTTTGCCCGTCGGCGGCCACGTCGCGCAACTGCGTGTCGACTACGCGCACGTCGCGCGCGCCCAGCGTCATCATCGGGACGCCTTGGCGGCTCTTGAGCCGCGCGCGTTCGGGCTCGCCGCCGCCGTCCCACTGCGGCGACTGCCAGGCGCATTCGGTGATCGGCCCGTAGGTCTCGGTCAAACCGTACACGTGATCGATCGTCGCGCCGAGCGTTTCGATCTGGGCGATGGTCGTCGGCGCGGGCGGGGCGCCGGCGGTCGTGACGTTGATCGGCCGTGGGAACGGGCGGATGCCGGGCGCGTTGCACAGGCTCACCAGCACGGTCGGGGCGGCGCAGAAGTGGGTGACGCCCAAATTTTCGATCGCGGCGAGGATCCCGGTTGCCTCGACTTTGCGCAGGCACACATGCGTCGCGCCGGCCGCGCTGACGGCCCACGGAAAGCACCAGCCGTTGCAGTGGAACATCGGCAGCGTCCAGAGATAGACGCTTTCCGGGCGCAAGTTGGCGTGAAAGATCTCGGCGAGCGCGTTGAGATAGACACCGCGATAGGTGTACATCACGCCTTTGGGCCGGCCCGTCGTTCCGCTCGTGTAGTTGATCGAGATCGTGTCGTCTTCGTCGATCTCGCGCCGCACCAGCGCTACCGGATCGGCGCCCGCCAGGTGCGCTTCGTAGTCGCCGCCGGCGCCCGCACGGATTGCCGGAAGGCGCGTCTGGAGGCGGCCGACGAGCGCTTCGAGCTCGATATCGTAGATCAGCAGCGATGCGCCGCAGTGATCGAGGATGTAATCGATCTCGCCCGGCGACAAGCGCGTGTTGAGCGCGCACAGGACGCCGCCGGCGAGCGGAACGGCATAGGTCGCTTCGAGCGCCGCCGAAACGTTGGGCGAGAGCACGGCGACCCGTTCGCCGCTCGAAATCCCCCGCGTCTGGAGCGCGGACGCGAGCCGTTTTACGCGCTCGAGCAATTCGGGATAGGTGCGCCGCGCGTCGCCGTCGATGAGCGCGATTTTCGTGCGGTACACCGCCGCACTGCGTTCGAGAAAGTCAAACGGGTCAAGCGAACGGATGTGAAGCGCGGACGCGGCGACAGTCGGCATGATCGACCCTCCCTGACGAACTCGCTACTTCCGCCGCCGCGGGGCCGGTTCCGTTTTCGGACGCCCGGCCGATCGGGCGGTCAGCTGAAAGTGTGGCCGGCGGCGATCAAGGCGGCCTTGGCGTCCTCCAAGCGGTCGGCGCGCACGAGGATGTGGTCGGTGTCGTAGGTCGAGATTCCGAAGATCGGAATACCGGCCTCGGCGAGCGGGCGGGTAAGTTCGGCGACGATACCCACGAGCCCGAAATCGAGCGTGCCCGTCACGGCCAGCACGCGAAAGCCGTGCTCGACTTCGGTGATGCCCGGCGGGACGGTGACATCGTGACAGACGATCGAAAGCTCGTTGCGCGTCCGCACGACGGCTAAGAAGTCGTTGCCGCCGACCCAGTCGGGAACGGGAGCGCCGGCTGCGAGCCGCACGATCGCCAAGGTGTCGTCGAGTACGCGCAGTTCCATCAGCACGCCGTTTCCCGTGCGCGCCGGCGGACCGCCCTGCGCACCGACACCTTGCGCATCGGGTTTAAGCGGGACGCGTCATATTGACGGGCACGACGAAGCGGTCAAAATCGTAGCTGCTGACATACCCGAGCGCGAGCGCGGCCTCTTTGAGTTTGGTGCCGTCGTGGTGCGCTTTTTTCGCGATCTCGGCCGATTTGTCGTAGCCGATGTGCGGCGAGAGCGCGGTCACGGTCATGAGCGACTCGTCCAGATAGTGCTTGATCACCGCCTCATTGGCCTCCAAACCATCGATCGCGTGTTCGCGGAACATCGTACACGAGTCGCGCAGCAGCGTCGTCGAGTGCAGGAAGTTATAGATCATCACCGGGTTGAAAACGTTGAGTTCGAAGTTGCCCTGCGAACCGCCGAAGCCGACCGCGACGTCGTTGCCGTAGACTTGCACGCAGACCATCGTCAGCGCTTCGGATTGGGTCGGATTCACTTTGCCCGGCATGATCGATGAGCCGGGCTCGTTTTCGGGCAGGATCAGTTCGCCGATACCCGCGCGCGGACCTGACGCCAGCCAGCGAACGTCGTTGGCGATCTTCATCAGCGATGCCGCGAGCGTTTTGAGCGCGCCCGAGGCGTACACGACTTCGTCGTGTGAAGCTAGCGCCGCGAATTTATTCGGATGCGAGCGGAACGGCAGGCCGGTGAGTTCGGCGATTTTCTTGGCGGCGCGCTCGGCGAATTCGGGCGGCGCGTTGAGCCCGGTTCCGACAGCGGTGCCGCCGATGGCCAGATCGTACAGTCCGTCGAGGGTTTGGTTCAAGCGCACGACGTCGCGATCCAGCTGCGAGACGTAGCCCGAGAACTCTTGGCCCAACGTCAGCGGCGTTGCATCCTGAAGATGCGTCCGGCCGACTTTGACGATGTTCGCCCACTGCTTGGCTTTACGATCGAGCGCGTCGCGCAGCGCTTGGACGGCCGGCACCAGCCCGACCATCGCTTCGGCGGCGGCCATGTGCATCGCGGNNGCGGTTGGAGATGACCTCGTTCACGTTCATGTTCGTTTGCGTGCCCGAGCCGGTTTGCCAAACACGCAGCGGAAAGTCCGCGGCGAGTTTCCCCGCGATGACTTCGTCGGCGGCCGCGACGATGAGCCGCGTCTTCTCGTCGTCGAGCTTGCCGAGGTCGTTGTTGACCAACGCCGCGGCCTTTTTGAGGATCGCCATCGCGCGAATGATCTCGCGCGGCATGACGTCGCGCGCTGCTACGCCGTCACCGATATCGAAATGGATCAGCGAACGCGCGGACTGCGCGCCGTAATAACGATCGGCGGGGACGTTGATTTTCCCCATGCTGTCGGATTCGATGCGCGTGGCCGCGCCGTTCAGCGTGCTGCTCATGTTTCTCCTCAATTCAGACTGCCAGTGCAACGCAAGAGACTCCGGCACGGCACACCCGTTCCCCTCGACGAGTTTTGTCGGATTCGCTATACTCATGGTCCGAAGAGTTTCCTCGACCGGGGTAACACCGATGGTCCGACGATTCTTGGCTGCTTGCGCCGTCTGCGCTTTGGGCATGCTCTGGGCGGTGCCGGTCGCCCGCGCGGCGGAGACCCTAGGCGCGCCGACGGCGGTCGACGCCGCTCGAGCAAAAGTCGCCGCCGGCGACTCGGGCGGCGCGCTGCGCGATCTGAGCGTCTACGTGCCGGCGCACCCCGCCGATACCGTCGCGGCGCGCCTGCTCGGCGACCTCTATTTCCGCGTCCCCGACTACCGCAATGCGGAGGCGACGTGGAAAGCGATTATCGCGCGCGATCCGGACGATCGCGAGACCCACAATCGGCTGGGCAGCCTGTATGCCGCTCAGGATCGCATCGCCGATGCGATCGCCGAATACGAGAAGAGCGTGCCCAGCCGCGGCGGTTTCGCCGGTTTGGTCGAACAGCATCGGCGCCAAGGCGATTTGCCGCAGTTCGTCGATGGGTTCCGGCGCAATGCCGACGATGCTCCGCTCGACGTGCACGCGCAGTCGTTTTACGGCAGCGTGTTGCGCGCAACGCACGACTTCGCGCGCGCACAACAGTACTTCGAGCGCGCGGTCGACTTGGCGCCCAAGAACTGCGGAACGCTCGTCGATGCCGGCAACAATCTCATCGACCTGGGGCGGCTCAACGATGCGCTGAGTTTGCTCGACCGCTGCTTAGCGCTCGACGCGAACGACTACGCGGCCAACGTCGACGCCGGCGAGACGTACATCGAACTTGCCCAGAACGGCAAAGCCCGGCCGTTTTTCGAGCGCGCGCTGGCGGCGCGCGGCGATGGTTCCGAAGCACTCGTCGACCTCGGCTATCTCGAAGACGACGGCGGTCATTGGAAAACCGCCGTGACGTACTACCTGCGGGCGATGAACGCCTATCCGCTCGAGTCGGCGGCGTACATCGATTTGGGTTACGACTACAACCAGCATCAGCTCTACGGGTTGGCCGAAGCGGCCTTCATCAAAGGGCTCAGCGTCGCACCGGACGATGGGCGGCTTCACTACATGCTCGCGGTGACGTACAACGTGCAAGGTAAAGTCGGGCTGGCACGCGAGCAGTATCAAGCCGCCATAGCGACCAAAGAACCGGTCGTCGTCCACGCCGCGCAAGCCGAACTAGCACTGCTGCCGCCGCCCCGTTAGCCGGGGGCTTGGTGCTTGCGCAGTTCGAGCTTCGCGACCGTGGCGCGATGGACTTCATCGGGTCCGTCGGCCAGGCGCAGCGTGCGCGCGTTTGCCCACAGGTGCGCGAGTCCCGGCTCGGCCGATAGGCCCGCACCGCCGTAGGCTTGGATCGCGCGATCGATGACCCGCAGCGCCATGCCGGGTGCGACGACTTTGATCATTGCGATCTGTGCGCGCGCCGCCTTGTTGCCGTCGCGGTCCATCGTTTCGGCGGCGTGCAGGGTGAGCAGCCGCGCTTGATCGATCTCGATGCGCGAGTCGGCGATCCACTCACCGATCACGCCTTGCTCGGCCAGCGGTTTGCCGAAAGCGACGCGCGTTTGGACGCGCTCGCACAGAAGCTCCAGCGCTCGTTCGGCCGAGCCGATGAGCCGCATGCAGTGATGAATGCGGCCGGGACCCAAGCGGCCCTGCGCGATCTCGAATCCGCGGCCCTCGCCGAGCAGCACGTTGGTGCGCGGCACGCGAACGTTGACGAAGCGCAGCTCGGCATGCCCCTGGGGTGCTTCGTCGTAACCGAAGACGGTTAAGGTGCGCTCGATCGACACGCCCGGCGTATCCATCGGCACGAGCACCATCGACTGCGCCAGATGCCGCGGCGCGGACGGGTCGGTCTGGCCCATGAAGATGAGGATCTTGCAGCGCGGATCGGGGGCGCCGGTCGTCCACCACTTGCGCCCGTTGATGACGTAGTCGTCACCGTCGCGTTCGATGCGCGCCTCGATGTTGGTCGCGTCGGAGGACGCGACGCCCGGCTCGGTCATCGCGAAACCGGATCGAATCTCCCCGCGCAGCAGCGGTTCGAGCCAGCGTTGTTTTTGCTCGGCCGTTCCGTAGCGCACGAGCACCTCCATGTTGCCCGTGTCGGGTGCGTTGCAATTGAAGATTTCAGGTGCGATGTACGAGCGGCCCATGATCTCGCACAGGGGCGCGTACTCGCGATTGGTGAGACCGGCGCCGTATTCGCTGTCGGGCAGAAAGAGATTCCAGAGGCCGGCCGCGCGGGCTTGGGCCTTCATCTCGTCCATTACCGGGGGGATCGTCCAGCGGTCGCCCGACGCGGCGTGCTGTTCCCAGAAGCGGCGTTCGCCGGGGATTGCGACCTCGTGCATGAACGTCCGAAGACGCGCTTGCAGAGCGGCAACATCGGGGCGTTGAACAGTCGGCATAGCCGCTGTTTCGGCGATGCGCCGTACCGAACATGCGCTGCCCGCCGCGCTTGCTGACCGCGAGTGGCTTTTTACTTGGTTTTTGTCAGGAACGGTGAAGACGGATGCGAACGCAGAGCGATAATCTCGTGCTCGGCACGTGGCGGCTGCAATCGTACGTGCGCGAAGTCAGCGCGACGGGCCGGCGCTTCAATCAATTCGGCGACGATCCCGAGGGCTATCTGGGCTACGCGCCCGACGGCCGGATGTATGCGATCTTTACGCGGCGCGACCGCATCACACCGCGCGATACCGTACCGACCGATGAAGAAGGCGCGCAACTGCTGGGCAGCATGGTCGCGTACGGCGGAACCTACACGCTGGGCGACGGCAACGTGGTCCACCACATCGACATTTCGTGGAACCAAGCCTGGACGGGCACGCATCAGATGCGGTATTTCCAACTCGACGGCGACATGCTCACAATTACCACGGCGCCGTACAAGAGCTACCTCGACGGCGAGGAAGGGCGGTCGATTCTCGTTTGGAAAAGAGTCGCGGCACCGTAATCGGCCCGGGCGTTCGGTTTTTAGAATTAGAAAAGGCCGCTCTATGTGGACGCTGCGCTTCGTTTAACGGGGAAGATCGCTCGCTGTGATTGCTGCCAATTCTGCCGTGCCGCCTCCTCGCGTCGGGGTCGGCGATTCACCGCTGGCGCGATTTTTAGCGGCGCGGGCTGGTGCGCGCCGCGCCGTCGTGCAACGCGCGCACGTGCTGGGCGGCGGCGCGATCCAGCAGAATTGGCTCATCGACGTGCTGCTCGACGACCGGCTCGCCGAACTCGTGCTGCGATGCGATGGACGCTCCACGCTCGCGGTGAGTCATTCGCGCGCGCAAGAGTTCGCGCTGCAGCGCGTAGCCCACGCCGCCGGCGTGACCGTGGCCGAGCCGCTTTGGCTGTGCGAGGATCCAGCGGTCATCGGCGCGCCGTTCTTTGTAATGAAGCGGGTCGCCGGCACCGCCGCCGCGGCGCGCGTCGTGCGCGACACGCTGCTGGGCGGCGAACGCGCCACGCTGGCTGGGCGCTTGGGCGAACAACTCGCACGGATTCACGCGATTGCGCCGCCCGAGCCGGAGTTGGCGTTCCTGCCCGGCCCGCGCACGTCGCCGGCGCTCGACGCGATCGCGTCGAATCGCGCCCTGCTCGACACGCTGGGCGCTGCGCCGCGTCCGGTGCTCGAGTGGGGCTTGCGATGGCTCGAGCGGCATGCTCCCGCCCGCGGCGAGATCGTGCTGTGCCATCATGATTTCCGCACCGGCAACTACATGCTCGATGACGACGGCATCACGGCGATCCTGGATTGGGAGTTCGCCGGCTGGGGTCATCGAGCGGAGGATCTCGGCTGGTTCTGCGCCGCGTGTTGGCGATTCGGCGCGGCGGCGCTCGAGGCCGGCGGCGTCGGTTCGCGCGACGCGTTTTACGCCGGCTACGAGCGCGCGTCGGGCGTGTCCGTCGATCCGGACGCGGTGACGTACTGGGAAGTCGCGGCGCACGTGCGGTGGGGCGTGATCGCCTTGGCGCAGGCGAACCGGCACCTGTCGGGCGGCGAAGAATCGCTCGAACTCGCGCTCACGAGCCATCTTGTTCCCGAACTCGAATTCGAGATTCTCGAGCTCACGAGCGGTGAGCCGTAATGCGGCTTCGGCCCACCGGTGGCGAGCTGCTCGCCGCCGCGCGGACGGTGCTGCGCGAGTCCTTGCTGCCCAGCACGTCGTCCGAGGACGACCGCCAAGCGCTGCTTGCGATGGCGCGCACGATGGCCGTCGTCGAAAACGAGTTGGAGTTCGAGCAGCCCGGCCGGCCCGACGACCTCGAACGGCTCGAAGCGGCGCGGGTGCTTTTGCGGGAGAAGCTCCTGCCCCGGCTGCCGCAAGACCGCCGCTACGACGCGCGGCTCGTGGCCAAAGCGATGGCCGTTGCGGCGGCTGAACTGCGCCTAGGCGAGGCGTTGGAGAGGACGGAGCTCGCCGGGTTAGCGGCGCTTCTCGATGAACCGCCCCAGCCGGCCGCCGACGTATTGGCGCTCCGCGGCCAAGTCGCGGCGCTTGGCGCCCGTTTCGCCGGCCGGATTCGGGGCGGTGGCTTCGATCCGGGAACGTCGGGCCACGCGGCGGCGGTCGCGCACCTTCGCGCAACGACGCACGGCGCCTTGGCCGTGAGCAATCCGGCTTACCTCAAAGCGCGCGCTCCCAGCACGGCGCCGGCGTTGCCGCGCGTGTGAAGATAAGCGCGGCGTGAGAAGGAGTACCTGTCGATGAGCCGCCTCGTGTTCGTGCTAAACGGTCCGAACCTCAACCTGCTCGGAAAACGCCAGCCGCATATCTACGGTCATGAAACGTTGGCCGACGTCGAGCGCGACTGCCGCGAACTGGCGGTGGAGCTGAAGCTGGAATTGCGTTTTCATCAGAGCAACCGCGAGTACGAGATTATCGATTGGATTCACGAAGCGCGCGAGACGGCCGGAGCGATCGTTATCAATCCGGCGGCCTTCACGCACACATCGGTGGCGATTCTCGACGCGCTCAACGCGTTCGATGCGCCGATCGTCGAGGTGCATATCTCCAACGTCCACCAACGCGAGGAATTTCGCCATCGCTCGTTCGTTTCGCTGCGTGCGGACGGCGTCATCGCCGGACTCGGCACGCAGGGTTATCTGCTCGCGCTGCGGCACGTCGCGCGCTTGATCGACGCGGCATAGTGGACTGCGCTGCGCGCAGTCCTTCGCGTGTGCGGCTGCGCCGCAAGCCGCCCGTCACTGAGGTTTCGGCGGCGCGTCGACGATGAGCGTGAGTTGCCGTCCTTCGTACATCCCGAGCACGCCGAAGACGAGAAAGCCGAGCAGATCGAGCATCACGAGGCCGAGCCGCCAGGGCTGTCCGGCTTCGTCGGGGGCTTTGCACGGCGGTGGGCTCACCCCATAGGGAACGGCGTCGTAGCTCGCTGAAGCGGCCATCGCAACGAGCGCGCAACTAAGTGCCGAGTGATCGTGACTGCGATGAAGTTGATAGCCGCCTTCGAGACCCAAGAACGCGCACAGCAGCAGCGATATGCTAAGAACGGTGCCGTGCAGAATGTTGAACGACGGGCTGCGTGGCGTCAATGTCGCGGCGACGGATCCGGCGTTCGGCGGAGCGATGGGCGTTTTCACGAGATGTCGGCCTTCGGGCGAGAGAATAGGACGGTCCGTCGAGTCTTCGGCGGGATGAGGTGGACTGATAAACCGTTGGCGTGAAAAACTGATGAAGGGTTGCGCTCACGGTCCGACGTTTGTCGCGTCGGTCTCAAAAAAAAACAATGTATTAACGTACCGGCGGCTCCGGCGTGCGCCCCCAATCGGCGGAACGGCGCGTGCGCCGCTTTAGCCGATTCGAGCGATCGCTTCGATCTCGACGAGCGCGCCCAGCGGCAGTTTCGCAACGGCGACCGTCGAGCGCGCCGGAGCGACGCCGGTCGCGAAGCGCTCACCGTAGATCGAGTTGACGGTCGAAAAATCGGCCATGTCGGCTAAGAAAATCGTGGTCTTCACGACATCGGCGAAGGTGGCGCCGGCCGCGCCCAGGACCGCCTCGAGATTGCGCATGACTTGGCGCGCTTGCGCCGCGACATCACCGTCGACGAGCGTCCCGGTGGCCGGATCGAGCGCGATTTGCCCGCTGCAAAAAACCAAGCCGTCGATGCTGACGGCTTGATTGTACGGACCGATCGGCGCCGGCGCGGCGGCGCTGAAAATGCGCTGCGCGCTCACACCGCGGCAAGGCCCGCGGCGGCTTCGCGATACGCCTCTTCGGTCATCGTTCCTTTGTAGCGGTTGGCTTCGTCGCCGATGCCGAAGTTCGTCGCGGCGAGTTCAGCGATGCGCGCAAGTTCGTCGGGCGTGAGTCGCGCGGTATCCGGCGCAGTGCCGAATTCGGCTAACTGTTCGGCATCGTAAATGTTCGGCAGAATCGTCATCGCGCGCGGTTCGGCCAGCAGCCACTGGATCGCGGCTTGGCCCAGCGTCCGCTGCGGGGTCTCCAGAAAGCGCAGGGTCTCGATCTTGCGCACGCCGTTGAGCAGCCATTGGCGCGGGCGGTGCGAACGATGATCGGTCGGCGGGAACACCGTGTCGACGGTATATTTGCCCTCCAGCATGCCGCTCGAATGCGGCACGCGAACTTGATAACCGGTGTCGGCATGCGCTTCGTCCGCGGCGCGCAGCATGTCGCTGCCGGGAAACTGCTCGAGCATGTTCCAGATCATTTGGATGTTGGTGACGTTGCGTTTGCGCGCCGCGTCGATGCCTTCGTACAGCCAGCCGATCGCCGGCCCCAGCGCGACGCCGTAGCAGCGGATCTTGCCTTCGGCTTTGAATTCTTCGAGCAGCCCGAAGAGTTCGTCGGAGTGAACTTGCGCTAGATGCGCGTTGTGGATCGAGTAGATATCGATATAATCGGTCTGCAGCCGGCGCAGCGATTGTTCGAGTGCAAAACGCACGAACGACGGCGAGAAGTCGGCCGGAATCTCGTTCTGTCCTTTGCGTTCGCCGGCGTAATTGTAAAAGTCGTAGCCGAACTTGGTTGAGTACACGACCTTTTCGCGCCGGCCCGCGAACGCCGCACCGAGCTGCTCTTCACTGCGGCCGTTGCCGTACGTATCGGCCGCGTCGAAGAGCGTGATGCCGTAACGATCATGGGCGTCGCGGATGAGTGTGATCGCCGCCTCGTCGGTGAAATTCCCCCACCACCCAGTCGCGGTCGTCCACAGGCCAAAGCCGACCTCGCTCACGGTGATATCGGTTTTCGGATAGGTGCGGAAGTGCATCGGCGGCTCCTTTGAACGGACGGTGCCAAGGGGTTCGCGAAGCGGGAACGACGGCCATGCTGCGGGCGTCCCACGTCGTAGGGTGACGGAAGAACCTGTCGGCACCAAGCGGAGGATCGACCGTGGATGATCGCAGGACGAGCTATGACGTTCGCGACGTCGAGTCATTCGCGGGGACGCACGTTTGCGTGCACTTGGACGACGGAACGCAGCATACGGGAGTCTTGCGAACCGAGCTGCTCTCGGACCGCTCGCTGTCCGTATATATCGCCGGCAGCGGCGATGAGGGCGCGACGCTCTATATCGACCAAATTGTCGCTATTGTGCCAGTGGTGGCCAACCCGGCGACGTGACGCCCGCCACCGACGATACGGTACGGGCGCTGCCTGCGCAGGCACCCGATGAGGCCGAGCGGTTTGAGGCGATCTTCGGCGACCGCGAAATAGCCGCGGTCCGGGTTAGCGCGCCGCGTTAGCGAGGTCCGCGCGTGCCGCTGAATAGGACGCGCACGCGCGCGCGAGTTCGGCCGCGTCGACCGCGCTGCCGGCGTACGGGCCGTCGGTCAGCGGCGTCAGCAGCCGGCGCGGCAGGATGTCGTCGGCCGCGGTCCAGCCTTGGCGCGCGTTGATCCGGCGTTTGCGCTCCCACGTACGCTGCGCGCTCGCGCGCAGCTTGCCGGCATCGAGCGTCAGGCCGGTAACCGCCGTCCACAAGGCGGCGGCTTCGGCATAGAAATCCACGAAACAGTCGCGGATGAATTTGCACAACACCAGCGAGTCCCAAATCAGCGCGTAGTCTTCGGCTTCGATGGTCATGCGAACGCGCTCGGCTTCGCCGCGCACGGTGCCCGGCGCGCGCAGATCGGCGTCGTAGGTCGCCGCCCGATTGTGGCATGCGCCGCGCGTGCACACCGCGAGTCCCAGCGCGTACGTCGGCAGCGCGCGCGGCTCGTAGCCGGGCAGTTCGAGGCCTTTGACGTGCAGTGCGTACCGGGGCGCGGAACCGCCGATGGCGGCGGCCGCCGCGCGCACGCCGAGCGCGAGCAACTCGCCTGGGCCGGTCCGCCGTGCGATCGCGTCGATCGCCGGCCCCAGGACGCGCCCGTTGCCGAACTCGAGCGGCGTTCCGAACGCGTCGCGGTCGAGCAGGCCGTGCTGGGCGCACTCCATCGCGAACGCCAGCGTGCCGCCGGTCGAGATCGTGTCGAGACCGTAGCGGTCGCAGCGGTCGATCGCATCGAGCACGGCGTCCAGATCGGCGATGCCGCAGTTCGGTCCGAACGCCCACACCGATTCGTATTCGCTGGCGGCCGCTGATTTACGGTCGCGGCCGCGCTTGACGTACATGTGCTCGCACTGCACCGGGCAGCCGGCGCAGCCCGAACGCAGTTCGACGTACTCGGCTTTGGTTTCGCGTGCCCGTTCGGGCGTTACCGACTCGACGCCCGCGAACGACGAGGCGGTGAAGTTGCGCGTCGGCAGTTGGCCCATCCGTTCGAGGACGCGCATGTTCGCCCCGGTGCCCAGGATCCGGTACTTCGCGGTTTGCGGACCGAGCGTGCGCGCTTTGAGCGTCGCGGCGAATTCGGCCGCGGCGGCGGGATCGGCGATGCGCACGCTGCCGTGGGCGCGCAGCGCGATCGCTTTGAGCCGCTTGGCGCCCATGACGGCGCCGCTGCCGCCGCGCCCGGCTTGGCGCCCGTCGTTCTCGACGGCCGCATAGCGGACGCCGTTTTCGCCGCCGATGCCGATCGCGCACACGCGCAGCGCGCGCTCGTTCCACGCCGCGCGCAGCGCCTTCGTCGTCTCGCGCGCGGTCGTGCCGATCAGCGCCGCCGCGTCCTCGAACACGACGCGCTCGCCGTCGAGCACGACGGTCGTCCAGCCCTCGGCCGTGCCCTCGATGAGGAGTGCCGCGAGCCCACAGCGGCGCAGCGCCGCCGACCAGTGACTCGACGACAGCCCTTCGTTGAGCAGGCCGGTCAGCGGCGACAGCGTCGCGAGCGCATGTTTGTTCGCCGCGGGCACGGCCGTGGCGGCGAACGGACCGGCCGCGAAGACCAGCGGGTTGTGCGGTCCGAGCGGATCGACGCGGGTGAGTTCGCGCGTCGCAAGATATCGTTCGAGCAACAGCACGGCGATGCCGACGCCGCCCAGCGCGTCGGCGAAGTCCGCGTCGTCGAGGTCGTAGCGGCGCGAACGCCGGGTCGTGAGATCGATCTCGAGCACCGTGCGGGGCCCGGCGAAACGGCCGCTCAACCGCCGCTCGCCAAGAACAGCACGCAGGGCCGGTCGGCGGCCGCGAACGGTGCGTCTCCGGCCGCGCGCCGGCCGTCGAGCAGCAGCAAATTGGGTGCCACGAAACACAGCGCGGCGGGATCGATGACCGGCCCGACCAGCTGCGGGCAGCGCGCGGCGAGCGCCGCGACGAGTTCGCGTTCGGTCATCCGTTCGCCGCCGACCTCCAACTGGGGCGCACCCGCAAGCTCACGCGCCATCCCGAAGAATTCGACCGTCATACCGCCGCCGCCGGCTGCAGTTCGACCACGCGCACGTCGCCGGCGCACGCGGCGTCGTAGCCGCCCAGCGCGTCGATCGCGGCGCGCAGGGCGGGGTCGCGCATGGCCGCGATGAGCGCCGCGATGCGCGGATCGTCGAGCGACGCGGCGAGCACGGCGAGTTCGTATGGCTCGGTCGCGAGCGGAATGAAATCGCAGCCCAGCGCGCGCGCCGCGGCGAAGATGCCCAGGCCGCAGTCGGCGCTGCCGTCGGCGACGAGCGCGGCGACCGCCAAGTGCGTGAATTCGAGCCGCTCGTAGCCCTCGATCGCGTCGGGGCTCAGCCCGTCGCGCGCGAGCAGCGCGTCGAGCAGCATGCGCGTCCCGGCGTCGCGCTGGCGGTTCACGTAGCGCGCGCGGCGGGCAGCGACGTCGGCGAGGCTGCGCAGTCCCAGCGGGTTGCCCGGCGCCACGATGAGGCCTTGGGCGCGCTGCGCGAACGCGATCAGCGCGACCGCCGTCTGCGGCAGGTAGCGGCGCACGGCGACATCGTTGTACGTTCCGGAAGCGGCATCGAGGATGTGGGTGCCGGCCACATGCGTCGAACCGCTGCGCAGCGCGACGAGGCCAGCGACGCTGCCGACGTTGGCCGACACCAGCTCGATGCCCCGGTCCGCCAGCGCGCCGGCGAGCAGATCGATCGCAACGTCGTGACTGCCGACCGCGAGCAGCGTCCGCTCGATTGGGCCGACGCCGCGCAGCGCGCGTGCCGGCAGGGTCGTGCCGGGATGCACGCCTTCGGTAAAGCGCGAGATCGTCACGATCGCGTTCGCACGCGACAGCGACGTGATGACCCCGGCGCCGCGTCGCAGCGGGACCGCGACGATGCGTCCGCCGACGCGCGCGGCCACCACTCGGATGAACTCGTCTTCGCCGAGTGGCGAAAACACTTTGCGGGTCAGCGTTACCTCGAAGGTCGCCGGGTCGGGCGGATCGCGCTGCGCCAGCCGCTCGATGAGCGGTGCGACGAAGAGTTCGGCGCAGATCGCCGCGCTCACCGGATAGCCGGGGATGCCCAGCAGCGGCACCCGGCGCCCCGCGCTTTCGTGCGCGAGCGCCAGGACCAACGGATGGCCGGGCCGGATCGCGACCCCGTGCACGAGCACGTCGCCGCGACGCTCGAACACGCGCGCGGTGAAATCGGAGCGTCCCGCCGAGCTGCCCGCGTTGACGATGATGGCGTCGCAGGCCGCGATCGCTTCGCCGATGACGGCGTCGAGCCGGGCGGGATCGTCGGGGATGCGCGGATAGCGCACCGGGATGCCGCCGTAGCGCCGCACCGCCGCGGCCAGCAGCACGCTATTCGAATCGAGGATCGCGCCGCGTTCGGGCCGGATGACGGCCGGATCGACGAGTTCATCGCCGGTCGTGACGATCGCGACGCGCGGCAGCCGCACGACTTGCACGTCGACGACGCCGCCCGAAGCGATCGCGGCGAGATCCGCCGGGCCCAAGCGCCGCCGTTTGGGCACGATCGCCTCGGTCGCGACGATGTCTTCGCCGATCGGGCGCACGTGCGTCCAGGGCGCGACCGGCGCGCGAATCGCAACGCGGCCCTCGCCGCGCGGTTCGAGGTCTTCGACCATGATCACGGCGTCGGTGAGCGGCGGGAGCGGATCGCCGGTATCGACCACAAACGCGTCGCGGTCGAGTCGCAGCACGACCGGCGCCGTCTCGGTTGCGCCGCGCGTCGCCGCCGCCGCGACCGCGATCCCATCCATCGCGCAGGCGTGATAGTGCGGCGACGACAGCCGCGCGAAAACCGGCTCGGCGGTTACCCGCTCGAGCGCGTCGTCGAGAGCGATGCGCTCGACGTCGGCGTTGTGCACGCCGCCCGCGTCGAGCGCCGCATGCCAGCGCGCTTGCGCCTCTTCGAGCGGGATGTCCGACAGAAACGCAGCGTGGCCGAAGTCCGCCGCGCTCACGGGACGAGCACCTCGACGAGCTCACCGGCCGGGATGCCGCTGCGGTCCAGGGGGACGACGATGAGGCCGTCGGCCCGCACAAGCGTGAAGATGAGGTTCGACTTGCCGAAGACCGGCGTCGCCCGCAGCTTGCCGGTGGCACCTTCGAGCGTGCACGGCACGTAGTCTTCGCGGCCCGGCCGCGACCGGACCGGCAGCGTCAGCTCGGCGGCGCGGCGATCGCCGGCGTCGGCCTCGGCGGCGTCCTCGCCGCCCAAACGGCGAACGAGCGGAGCGAGCAGCCGCCACGCCACAACCAGGGCGCTGGCCGGATTGCCCGGCAGCCCAATGACCGGCTTCGAACCGGCGAAGGCGAGCAAGGTCGGCTTGCCGGGTTTGATCGCGATCCCGTGGACGAAGATCCCGGGCGCGCCGAGCGTTTCGACGACCCGCGCCGTCAGGTCGCGATACGAAACCGACGAGCCCGCCGAGAGCACCAGCGCGTCGGCGCTAGCGAGCGCCGCAGAGGCCGTGGCTTCGAGCAGCGCCGCATCGTCGCCGACGATCCCGGCCGAAACCGGGATGCCGCCGGCCGCCCTCACCACCGCGGCGACGGTTGAGGCGTTGATGTCGCGGACTTGGCCGGGCGCGGGCTTGCGGCTGGGGGGAACCACTTCGTCGCCGGTCGAGAGGATCGCGATCCGCGGCCGTTCGACGACCCGGACCGACGTCTGGCCGAGCGCCGCCAAACCGCCGAGATCCTGGGGCCGCAGGCGCCGGCCGGCCGGCACGGCCGGCTCGCCCGCCCGCACGTCTTCGCCCACGCCGACGACGTTTTCGCCCGGCGCCGCGGCGCAAAGAATCTCGATCTCGTCGCCGTGCGCGTTGGTGTCTTCGACCATCACGACGGCGTCGGCGCCGGCCGGCAGGAGCGCGCCGGTATGAATGCGCGCCGCACCCAGCGGCGGCACGCTCAGCGCCGGCGCGACGCCCATGGCGATCTCGCCGCACAGCCGCAGATAGGCCGGCGCGGATTCCGAGGCGCCGAACGTGTCGGCCGCGCGGACCGCGTAGCCGTCCATCGTCGAGCGCGCGAAGGCGGGCAGCGTTTCTTGGGCCGCCACGGCGGCGGCCGTGACGCGCCCCAGACTCGCGCCGAGCACGATGCTCTCGCTGCGCTCGACCGGCGCGCAGCGCGCGAGCAGGATGTCCAGCGCGGCTTGCGGCGGAACGACGGTAAACAATTCGTTCACAGCGTGTCCTTCAACCGGGGCCACGCGTGGGCATTTGCACTTGGGCGCGCGAAACGGGTGAGGGCGGACAATGCACGAGAACAGTGATCTCGATCCCGTTTTCGAGAGCGACCGCGATGCCGGCTCGACGGCTCCCGAAAGCGGGGCGCAAAGCAGCAACGTCGTCGGCCGTCCGCTCGATCACGGCGAGCACTCCGTCGGCTTCCACGAAGCCACCGAGACCCCAGGGCTCGATCGCGAAGCGTTTTCCAGCGCGGAAGCGCTCAAGGAGGGCGGCAGTTACGACGGTCTGGGGCTGCCCGTCGCTGACGATTCGAGCGGGATTGGCGAGCGGCCGGAGTGAGGCCTTGACGCGCCGCCGAGTTGCAGGCCGGCCGTCGTAGGCGCACCGAAGCAAGCAATCTTGGATACGATCGATCTGACCCAAATCCGGCTCGGAATCGCTGCGCGGGCGGCCGGCGTTTCGGGCGAGATCAAGCGCAAGAAACGCCGCGAAGGCAAAGGCCGGCCGGTCGATCCCGCCGCGCTCGAACAAGTCCGCGAACTGCTGGGGCAGGAGCCGCGGCGGCGCGATCTGCTCATCGAGCACCTGCACAAGATCCAAGACCGCTACCGCTGTATCAGCGCCGAGCACATCGTGGCGCTGGCCGACGAGATGCGCCTGGCGCCGGCCGAAGTGTTCGAGGTGGCGACCTTCTACCATCATTTCGATGTGGTAAAAGACGGGGCGCCCGCGCCGCCGCCGATCACCGTGCGCGTGTGCGACGGGCTGTCCTGCGAGTTGGCCGGCGCGCAAAATTTGCTCGCGCTGCTGGGCAACGGGGGCTACGGCGACGGCGTGCGCGTGATCCCCGCGCCGTGCGTGGGCCGCTGCGAGACGGCGCCCGTCGCGGTCGTGAACCAGCAGGTCGTCGCGCACGCCACGGTCGCCGAAGTCGATGCGCGGCTGGAACGCAAGGCGCTGCAGGCCGACGTTCCCGAGTACATCGATTACGACGCGTACGTGCGCGGCGGCGGCTACGCCTTCGTGCGCGCCTGCGTTGCCGGCCGGCATCGCCCCGACGATGTGATCGCGACGATGGAACACTCGGGCCTGCGCGGTTTGGGCGGCGCCGGCTTTCCGACCGGTCGCAAATGGAAGATCGTGCGTGCCGAAGCGGCGCCGCGGTTGATGGCGGTCAACATCGACGAAGGCGAACCAGGCACATTCAAGGATCGCTGGTATCTCGAACGCGACCCGCACCGCTTTCTCGACGGCTTGCTCATCGCGGCCTGGGCGGTCGGCATCGACGACGTGTACATCTATCTGCGCGATGAGTACGCGCACATCCGCGCGATCCTTACCCGTGAACTCGAGGTCCTGCGCGCCCAAGCCCCGGTGCCGCTGCCGGCGATCCATTTGCGCCGCGGCGCGGGAGCGTATATTTGCGGCGAGGAATCGGCGATGATCGAGTCGCTCGAAGGCAAGAAAGGCATGCCGCGGCTGCGGCCGCCCTACGTCGCCCAAGTCGGTTTATTCGGCCGCCCGACGCTCGAGCACAATATGGAAACGCTCTACTGGGTGCGTGAAATCAATGAACGCGGTGCCGAATGGTTCGCCGCGTTCGGCCGCAACGGACGCAAAGGTTTGCGTTCGTTTTCGGTCAGCGGCCGGGTCCAGCGGCCAGGCGTGCATCTCGCACCGGCCGGCATCACCATTCGCGAGCTGATCGCCGAATACGCCGGCGGCATGCTGCCGGGCCACACGTTTTATGGCTATTTTCCGGGCGGCGCGTCGGGCGGCATTCTGCCCGCGTCGATGGACGATATTCCGCTCGATTTCGACACGCTCAATCCCTACGGCTGCTTCATCGGTTCGGCAGCGATCATCGTCTTGTCCGATCACGATACCGCGCGCGGCGCGGCGCGCAACATGCTGCGCTTTTTCCGCGAAGAGTCGTGCGGGCAGTGCACGCCGTGCCGCGTCGGCACCGCCAAAGCCGTCGCCTTGCTCGAAGGCGAAACCTGGGACAAGCCGCTGCTCGACGACCTGGCTCGCGTGATGGTCGATGCCTCGATTTGCGGCTTGGGGCAGGCCGCGCCCAACCCGTTCCTGTGCGCGTTCAAATATTTTCCCCAGGAGTTTTCGTAAATGGCGATCGCACCGCTGCCGCCGCGCCCCGCCGGCGAGCGCCCCGATACCCGCACCGCATTTTCGCTCAACGGCGCCGACGTCGCGGCGCGCGCCGACGAAACGATTCTGCAGGTTGCGGATCGCTACGGCGTCGCTATCCCGCGGCTGTGCTACAAGGATGGCTACCGGCCCGATGGCAACTGCCGCGCCTGCATGGTCGAGATCGAAGGTGAACGCGTGCTGGCGCCCGCGTGCTGCCGGCTGCCGTCGGCCGGCATGAAGGTAACGAGCACCAGCGCGCGCGCGGTCAAAGCGCAGCAAATGGTGCTCGAACTCTTGCTTTCGGATATGCCCGAGCAATCGGCGTCGCCGTATAAGCGCGAATCGGAACTCGACCGCTGGGCGGCGGCGCTCGACGTGCGCGCGCCGCGCTTCCCGCAACGGCATCAGCCCGCGCCCGATCTCTCGCATCCCGCGATGTCGGTCAATCTCGACGCCTGCATTCAATGCGGACGCTGCGTGCGCGCCTGCCGCGAAGAGCAAGTCAATGACGTCATCGGCTACGCCTGGCGCGGCGAACACGCCAAGATCGTTTTCGATCTCGACGATCCGATGGCGGCGAGCACCTGCGTGGCCTGCGGCGAGTGCGTTCAAGCCTGTCCGACGGGCGCGCTCATGCCGGCCAACAACGTGGGCCTCATCGTGCCCGAGAAGTCGGTCGATTCGGCCTGTCCGTACTGCGGCGTCGGCTGCCTTCTGACGTACAACGTCAAGGACAACCAGATTCTGTCCGTCGATGGCCGCGACGGTCCGTCCAACGCCAGCCGGTTGTGCGTCAAGGGCCGCTTTGGATTCGATTACGTGCACAACCCGCGCCGCTTGACGACGCCGCTCATCCGGCGCACGGGCGTCGCCAAGACAACCGGCATCCTCGATCCCGACGACCTCGCGAGCGCCTTCCGCGAAGCAACGTGGGAAGAAGCGCTCGATGCGGCCGCGGCCGGCTTGCGCGGCATACGCGATACGCGCGGGCCGTCGGCGCTGGCGGGTTTCGGTTCGGCCAAGGGTTCGAACGAAGAAGCGTATCTGTTTCAAAAGCTCGTGCGGACCGGATTCGGAACGAACAACGTCGACCATTGCACGCGGCTGTGTCATGCCTCGTCGGTTGCTGCGCTGCTCGAAGACATCGGTTCGGGCGGCGTTTCGAATCAAGTCGCCGACGTCGCGCTGGCGGACGTCGCGATCGTCATCGGCTCGAATCCGACCGTCAACCACCCGGTCGCGGCAACCTTCATGAAAAACGCGGCGAAGGCCGGCACCAAACTCATCGTGATGGATCCGCGGCGCAACGAACTCGCGCGCCATGCGGCCTACTTTCTGCAGTTCCGCGCCGACACCGACGTCGCGCTGCTCAACGCGATCATGCACACGATCGTGGAAGAGGGCCTCGCGGACGAAGCGTTCATCCGCGAGCGCACCGAAAATTACGCGGCGCTCAAAATGCTCGTCGCCGAGTACAGCCCCGAGAAAATCGCGCCGGTCACCGGCATCGCCGCGCACACGATTCGCGAGGTGGCCCGGCTCTACGCGACCTCGGAGCGCTCGATGATCTTCTGGGGCATGGGCGTTTCGCAGCACGTGCACGGCACCGACAACGCGCGCTGCCTGATCTCGCTCGCGCTGCTGACGGGGCAGATCGGCCGGCCGGGGACCGGGCTGCACCCGCTGCGCGGCCAGAACAACGTGCAGGGTGCCTCGGACGTGGGCCTGATCCCGATGTCCTTTCCGGATTATGCGCGCGTCGACGATCCCGACGTGAACCAGCGCTTCGAGGCGTTATGGGAAACCAAGCTCGACTCGAAGCCCGGGCTCACCGTCACCGAAGTAATGGACGCCGCGCACGCCGGAACGCTGCGCGGCATGTACGTCATGGGGGAGAACCCCGCGATGTCGGATCCCAATGTCGGGCACGCGCGCGAAGCGCTGGCGTTGCTCGACCACCTCGTCGTCCAGGACATTTTCTTCACCGAGACCGCCGGCTACGCCGACGTGATCCTGCCGGCGTCGGCGTTCCCCGAAAAGACCGGGACGTTCACCAACACCGACCGGCGGGTCCAACTCGGCCGCCAAGCGATCGATCCGCCCGGCCAAGCGCGGCAGGATCTGTGGATCATCATGGAGCTCGCGCGCCGCATGGGTCTGGACTGGAACTACGCCGGACCGCGCGAGGTGTTCGCCGAGATTCGCCGCGCGGCGCCGTCGATGGCCGGCATTACTTGGGAGCGGCTCGAGGCCGAGGGTTCGTGCACGTATCCGCTCGAGCACGAAGGCGATCCCGGCGAGCCGGTTATCTTCGTCGACTCGTTCCCGCGCCCGGGCGGACGCGCGCTCTTCGCCCCGGCCGCCTTCAGCGACGCGGCGGAGTTGCCCGACGAGCGCTATCCGTTTATCTTCACGACGGGCCGCCAACTCGAGCATTGGCACACCGGCTCCATGACGCGGCGCGCCAGCGTGCTCGACGCGCTGGAACCCGAACCGACCATCGTCATTCATCCCGACGACCTGGCGGCGATCGGCGTCGCACCCGGCGGAACGCTCACGCTCGAGTCGCGGCGCGGCACGCTGACCGCGAGCGCGCGCGCCGATCGCGGCATGCAGCGCGGCACGCTCTTCATGGCCTTCGCTTACAACGAAGCCGCGGCCAACATCCTGACCAACGACGCGATCGATCCGTTCGGAAAGATCCCGGAGTTCAAGTTCTGTGCCGTCCGCCTGCGTGCCGGCGGCGAACTCGTCGAGTCGCGCCTCTAACGTGGCGACGACGCGCGCTGCGGGACCATCCGTTAGCCGAGTCGCCGGCGCGGTCGTCGTCGTACTCTTCGTCCTCTGCGGACCGGCCGGCGCACAGGACGCCGGCAGCAAACCGACGACGCCCGCCGCGCAAGATGCCGCCGGCAAACCAACGTCCGCCGCGCAAGACACCGGCAGCGCGCCGACGCCCGCCGTGCAAGACACCGCGAGCGCGCCGACCGCCGGCCCGCTCGACGGCGATCGCGCTGCCGTGACGGCGATCGTGACGAGCGCCGTTTCCGAGGTGAAATTATGCGGTCTTGCCATCGAGCGCTCGCGCAACACCGACGTCCGCAGCTTGTGCCGCAAAGCATCGGCCGATAACGCGCGCACGGCGATCGCGGGGATGCAGCTCGCGCAATCGATCGGCGCGACGTCGGCCACCTTGCAGCCGTCGCCCGCGGCCCGGGCCGAACTCGACGCACTCGAGCAGTACTCGGGCCTCGACTTTGATCGCGAGTTTCTTTTGAACCAAATCGAAGCCGACGAAAACGCCGAGAACAACCTCCGCTACGCCGCCGAAGTCGCGACCGACTCATCGGTCAAGCACTATGAAAACGCCGTCCTGCCGAGGGTTGAAAACAACTTACAGCAAGCCGAATCCGCGCTGCGCCGCGTCAGCGAAGCGGCGCCTTAAGCGTTTTGGCGGAAGGCCCTGACCCCGGGAAGATGTCGCAAATCGGCCCGGTCAATTCCTGTCTAAGCCGTACGGTTCGTTCTTGTCGGTTCTTGGTTCTTCACGCCGCTCGTTGGGGAGCCATCTCCAGCGCGGTCAGCCCAGCGCCGGCCGCCAGCTCGTTCCGGCTGATCGGACAAATTAGGCCACCCTCCGCTGCGGTCAAGGCGTATTCGAGCGGAGGTCCGTGTATCTGGCGGAAATTCTGACAGGTTTGACAGACTTGACAGGGATTGACAGGCGCGCGAGCATTCCTAGGTGGCTGGACTCTTCGAGAATCCCTTTCGTACGGCTCCCGGAAGTGATCCGCCGGCGTTAGTCGGGCGCGACCCGGAGCTTGCAATTGCGCGCTTCGCTGTCGGAATGACCCATTCAGCGGCTCCAACGGCGCCGGTCATCATTACCGGCTTGCGGGGTATGGGGAAAACCGTGGTATTGCGTCGGGCGATGGCGGATGCCCGGGCTAATCAGGCGATTGTTGTGTATGCGGAGGCAACCCGGCGGGAACCGTTCGGTGCGATTTTGCGGTCGGGTCTCCAAGCCGCCCAGGAGAGTATCGGGTCCCTTCCCGACAAGCTAAAGCGCGCGATCGAGAAAGTCATTCGGGTGCTGCCGAAGCCAGAGTACGAACTTCCTGATCGTGCAGGCGCTATCGCGCTCTCGGGCGCCGGCGAGCCGGACCAGAAGCCGTTTATGACGGTGTTGCGCGAACTCAACACGCAGGCCTGGAAACATGGCCGCTATCTGGTCTTTGCCATCGATGAAATTCAAGAAGCACAGATCAATGATCTCAGTCCTCTCGTGCGGTTCATCCACGAGACGGCAGGTACGGCGCAACCGGCGCTCATTGTTGGTGCCGGGTTGCCGAATTCCCGCGATCATCTGCACCAGGCACATACGTACACCGAGCGGTGGCGCTATTTGGAGATCGGCTTACTCACGCCCGATCAGACGCGCGAAGCCATTGTTAAGCCGATTCGCGATGCTGGTCAGGTGATATCGCATCATGGACTCGATGCGCTCGTCGCCGAATCGGCCGGCTACCCGTTTTTTATCCAGGAATATGCTTCTGCTGCGTGGATGCAGCATGAGGGCAAGACGATCACGAGTGCGGATGTGGCGGCCATCCTTCCGGGTGTGCGCCGGATTCTCGAGACGTCGTTATACGATTCGCGTTTTCGTGCGCTGACGCCGCGTGAGTGCGCGTATATTCTCGCCCTCGCGGATATTGGGCCTGGTCCTCGGACGGTCTACGAGGTCGCTGATCGATTGGGTTCAGATTCCAAGCGAGTGAGTTCGATTCGCAATCAACTGGTCAAGAAGGATGTTCTTTTTGTTCCCAGCGGCGGGATGGTGGAGTTTCGCATTCCCTTGAGCGATCGCTATGTGCAAGCCCACCGGACCGAATTAGAGCGTAGAGCGGCGGCGAAGCCGTCGACGAGTATCGATGTCCGACGCGAGTCGTTGCCGCCACAGGATGGGAAGGCCGCCCATTGATTGGTCAATCCGTCCGGAAGTATGCTTCGTGTTCCCAAGGGTGTACGGCGCGGCGGTAGCGTTCGTACTCGGCGATCTTGGCGTCGCGGAAGGCGTGGTAAATGTGGTCGCCCAGCGCGCCGCGCACGACGATGTCGCGGTCGAGTTCGGTGAGGGCCGAACGCAGTGATTTGGGCAGCTCGATCGTGAATTTCCTGTTGAATCAGATCGAAGCCGAAGAACGCGACGAAAACGACGTGCGCTACGCCGAGGGCAACCGACTCGTCGGTCTAACACTTTGAGACGCCGAAACCCGTGGCTTGCTTTAAGCGGACGGCCTTGCGACCGGCCCGCGATCAATATCCGCAAGTGCGTTGCGCGGACGGTCCGAACTGAACATGAAGAGCCGGCTCGTATTTGCGTGACCCCGAAGAAAGTCGCCAGAGCTGCAGTTCATCGGCAAGGGGCCCGTTGCGCCGAAGCGGCCGCTCGTGAGTCGGTGGTGCAGCCAACCCTAATACGTCCGCAGGTACGCTTCGTGTTCCCAGGGGTGGACGACGCGGCGATAGCGTTCGTACTCGGCGATCTTGGCGTCGCGGAAGGCGTGGTAAATGTGATCGCCCAGGGCGCCGCGCACGATGATGTCGCGGTCGAGTTCGGTGAGCGCCGCGCGCAGGGATTTAGGCAGGGTGACGATACCGCGCTCGTTGCGGAATTTTTCGGACAGCTCGTAGGTTGAGCCGGTGAACGGGTCGCCGGGCAGCGCGCGGCTGCGGATGCCTTCGGCGATCGATTCGACCAGCACGGCCATCGCAAGATAGGGGTTGCAGGCGGCATCCGGGCTGCGCACTTCGATGAGCGGCGGACCTTCATTGGTGGGCGGCACCCGGACGAGCGCGTTGGCGCTGCGGTGCGACCACACCGTGTAGATCGGTGCGTCCCAGGCTGCGACGAGCCGCTTGTACGAGTTGACCGTCGGATTACAGATCGCCGTGAACCCAGGCGCATGCTCGAGCAGCCCGGCGATGGCGTGCAGGCGCACCGCTTCGTCGACGTCGCCCAAACTAAAGTACACGTGCAGTCCGTTGCCGGCTTGCGATTCGACCGGCTTAGGCATGAAGGTGGCGTGGATGTTGTGCTGATCGGCGATGTGCTTGACCACGCCGCGCACGGTGATGAGATGGTCGGCGGTGGCGAGCGCCCCGGTCGCCGACAGATCGATCTCGTGCTGGCCCGCACCGTGTTCGTGGTGGGCGCTCGAGACACTGATCGCCATCGCTTCGAGCGCGTTGACGATCGCGGTGCGGGTTTCGTCGCCGCGGTCGCTGGGCGAGAAGTCGAAGTACGATCCGTTGTCGAGCGCCTGGGTCGTCGGCACACCGTCGGCGAGCCGGTTGAACAGATAGAATTCGACTTCGAGTGCCGTACGAACGCGCGAAACGACGTCGCCGGCATCTTCGAGCACACGCTTGAGCGTCGAGCGCGGGCAGCCCTCGAAGGCGGTGCCGTCGGGCATCTCGATGTCGCATAGCACCCGCGCTTCGGTACTTCCGTCGGGGGTCCAGGGCAAGATCGCGAACGTCGCCGGATCGGGCCGCAGCACCATGTCGATCTCTTCGCCGCGCACGAAGCCGTCGATCGACCCGCCGTCGAAGGTCACGTGCCCGCCCAACGCGCGTTCGAGCTCGTGGCCCGGAATCACGATGTTTTTTTCGATTCCCAAGATGTCGACGAAGGCCAGCCGCACGTAGCGCACGCCGCGCTCTTTGGCTGTCTTGAGGATTTCCCGCCGCGCAGCGGCGCCGTCCTTAACCGCCGAGAGCATCGATCGCAATCGCGGCGCGCAGCGTGAGTTGGTCGTGCGGGCTGTCGAGGTCCAGGCCGCCGATCTCGGCGATCTGCCGCAGCCGATAGAAAACGGTGTGCCGATGAACGTTGAGCGACGCGGCCGCGACCTTGATATTCTGGCCGACGTCGAAGAACAAGCGCAAGGTGCGGACGAGTTCGGTTTGATGCTTCTCGTCGTAGCCGCGCAGCGGTTCGAGGACGCGATTGGCGAACGCCTCCCACTCGGCGCGGTTGCCGCCGCCCCGATAGAGCAGCGGATACACGCCGAGGTCGTCGTGCGGCATGACGCGCGCGCCGCCGAACATGCGCCGCGCGATCGTCAACGCCTCGCGCGCCTCATCGACGCTCTGCGCGACGCGCAGCATCTCGGCGTGCTGACCGACGCCGCCGACGATCTTCACGTCGATGCCGGCGCGGGTGATCCCGCGCGGGATGAGGGTCGCCGCCGTGCGGGCGTTCTGCGCGTCGACTTCATGCGGGGCGGGCACCAGAAACAGGAAGCCGCCGCCGCGTTCGATGACCACGACGTCGCCGGTCCGCGAGCCGAGCGTGTCGAGACAAACGCGTCGGATCTCGGCGTTCTTTTGCGAGGCGGTGGCTTCGTCGAGCCCTTCGCCTTCGATCGCGACGGCGACGTAGCCCGGTGCGAGAACGATGCCGCGCGCCGTCGCGTCCTCGCGCGCCTCGATCGGATCGTCGTAGGCGCGCGCCAAAAGCCGGTCCCAGAACGACCGCCGGCGGCCTTTGCTGCCGCCGTTATCGCGCGAAAGCTCGACCGCGACCGAGGCCGCGGTCAAGCGGATCAAGCCGTGCTTGCCATCGAGATTGCCCGTCGCCGGGAAAATCGAAAGCCAGCCCAGCCGCGCCTCACCGGCGCGAATCGGGAACGCGCGCGCGCGGGCATCGGCCGGCGCGCTCAACCCGACGCCGTCGGAGGCGTCGCTGATATCCCGCGGCAAGAGTTCGCGCACCGACGGCGGCACGGAGCGATCGCCGGTGCCCGCGAGCGCGAGGTGACGCCACTCCGCATCTTCGATCAGAACGGCGGCATCGAGCACCGATGCGAGGTGTCCGGCTAAGGCTTGCGGACCGCCGCCGCCCGCCGCGATGCGCGCGAGCGCTTCGGCGAAGGCGAGCAATGCATCCGAGCCATCGCGCCGAACCCGCCGCGCATGAACAACGCTCTCGTCTTGCATTACGGTCTCGCTTTCCTCGTGGCGACGACTGCTGTCCTGTTGATTTGGTGGCCCTGGGGCCGTCGCATTATGTTGTATTTGCTTACCGTGCACATTCTGGTCGGCGGCTGGGTGCTTTCAACGCACTTGCGCGCACCGACGCTGCATTACGTCTTTGCGCTGTTGGGCTGGTTCGGCTATATGGCTGCAAATGGAATCGGTCGCCGTCCCGGTAAAGAAAACGTGGCACTGGCGATCACCATCTTCTCCAGCGTGTGTGTCTTAATTGCCTTTGCAATCGGGCAATGGGCGGTGAAAGCCTCCTGAGAAAGGGTCCGGCCACCGGGTCCTTTCGCCGCAATGCTCCAAATAGCCCACTTCGCGGGCGCGACTTCAACCGCCCGCACTGTTTCCTGAGAAGATGGTCTGGATCGTGGAAACGACCGTGAGCGCCCCGACGATGACCACGGTCGCCCACGCGATCGCGTTGAACGCCCAGTTGTTGACGTACGCACCCATGAGCCGCGGCCGATTGATCAGCAGGATCATGAGGACCAGCACCACCGGCAGCAGCACCCCGTTGAGGACCTGCGAGTAGAAGATGATCGCGACGAGCGGCGCTCCCGGAATGAGGACGACGCCGCCGCCGAACACGATCAGCGCCAGATACAGCGAGTAGAAGACCGGCGCTTCGCGAAACCGTCGCTGCACGCCGGACTCGAAGCCGAACGCCTCGCACACGTAATACGCCGTCGAGAGCGGCAGGATCGATGCGGTGAACACCGCCGCGTTGAGCAGGCCCAGCGCGAAGAGCAGCGCGGCGTACTTCCCGGCCAGCGGCGCGAGTGCCGTCGCGACGTCGCCGGCGTTCTCGACGTCGAGCGGCTTCGCGCCCGGAGCCAGGTGCGCGTTGGCCACGAAGATCGTCGCCGCGCACGACACGATGATGAAGTAGGCGATGACGTCGGTGATGATCGCGCCGGTGATGACGTCGATGCGCGAGAACGGATAGTCCTTGACCCGTATGCCTTTCTCGACCACGGCGGACTGGATGTAAAATTGCATCCACGGCGAGATCGTCGTGCCGATCACGCCGATTGCGGTCAAGAGATACGCCTGGGTCGGTTTGAAGCGCGGGATGAACGTTTGCGCGAGTACCTCGTGCCACGGCGGATGCACCAGAAACCCGCTTATCACGTAGGCCAAATAGACGGTGCAGAACGCGAAGAAGATCTTCTCGACGACTTTGTAATTGCCGCGCGTGACCATCGTGAAGACGAACGCCGCCGCCGCGACGACAAGCACGTATTTGTTGAGAAATCCGGCGTATTGCGTAAATATCGGTGCGGCGTACGCGACGCCGGCGAACTCGGCGGCGGTGTTGCCCAGATCGCCCAGCACGAACAGCAGCAGCACGAAGAAGGTCACCCGCACGCCGAAATTCTCGCGAATCAGATCGGCGAGCCCCTTGCCGGTGACGGCGCCCATCCGCGCGCACATTTCTTGCGTGACGATCAGGGCCAGCGTGACGGGGATGAGCAGCCACAGCATCGAGTAGCCGAACTGCGCGCCGGCCAGCGAGTAGGTTTGGATGCCGCCGACGTCGTTGTCGGCGTTGGCCGTGATGATGCCCGGTCCGATGACCGAGAAGAACATCAGCAGCGTGCGCCAGCGACTGGGCCGCGGCGGGCCAAGCCGCTGCGCGGCCGGCGGTTGCGTCTCCATCGCTCCCTTTTAGGACGTAGCGTGCGCCGGCGGTTTCGGCTTCTTCGTGAAGCGCGGCAGCTTGCGTTTGAGCTTGTCGGGGATGATCGCGTCGATCGCGTCGTCGACCGTCACGATCCCCTGCATCTTGCCGTCGTCGTCGAGCACCGGGACCGCCATGAGATCGTAGCGGGCGATGAGCGAGGCGACGTCTTCGGCGTTCGCGTCGGCGCGCACGCTGACGATATCGGTCTCCATCACGTCGTCGACCGTCGCGTGCGGCCGGGCCAGCAGCAAAGTGCGCAAGCTGATCACGCCCAACAGCTTCTCGGCCTGATCGGTCACGTAGAGATAATAGACGAATTCGGTTTGGGGAGCGATCTCGCGGATCTTTTCGATCGTCGCCGAGATCGTGCGGTGCGGGTAGATCCACACGTAGTCGGTGGTCATCAGACCGCCCGCGGTGTTTTCGTTGTAGCTGACGAGCTCGCGCAGGTCGTGCGCGGTTTCGGCGTCCATCTCGGCGAGCAGCTGGGCCTGCTGTTCGGCGGGGAGGTCGCCGAGCAGATCGGCGGCGTCGTCGGAGTCCATCTCCTCGATGATGTCGGCGGCGCGCTCGGTGCCGAGGTCGTCGATGATCGCGCGCTGGGTATCGGCGTCGAGATGTTCGAGGGCGTCGGCGGCGGTCTGGTCATCGAGCGAACCCATGACGCGGGCCGCATCCTGCGCCGAAAGATCGCCGATGATTTCGGCGAGGTCCGAGGGGTGCAGCCGCGAGAGCCGGCCTTCACTCACCGACAGGCGGATCTCGGACGGATTGAGATCGTGAATCGGCTCGACGTTGTTCCACGCAATGAGATTGCGCGGTACCCGGCCGACGAGATCGCGGGCGACGCGGCCAACGCCCAAGCGGCGCAGCAGCCCGGCGACCCCGACCTCGGCCGCGACGACGCGCAGCGTGCCGCCCGTCATCGCCAATTCGAGGTCGTTGATCCGCACCACTTTGCGGCCGTCCACGTCGACGATCTGCTTGTCGAGCAGATCCTCGACCAGATAGAGCGCGGCGTCGTCGGCCGGCGATTCGATCGTCGGCACCGCGTCGAGCAGCAGCGGCCCGTTGCGGTCGACGGCGACCTCGGCGATCGGCACGATCCGCATCCCGTCCTTGGTTTTGATCTTCACCGCATCGATGCGCGGAAACGTGTCCCCGGGGTGCGAGATAACGAAGTCGACGATCTTGCCGACCGGGACGCGCGTCGCGCTGCCCTTGACCATGGCCGGCAGGCCGATGAAGTCGGACAAGAAGCCATCGCGGAAGGTCGGCGTCACCGCGGTACGCGCGGGCAGCGGCATGCCTTAGCCTTCCCGGCGCCCGGCGGCCATGACGATCGCGATCAAACCCAGCACGACGACGCCGCCGTACACGAGCGTCGAACGTCCGTGCAGGGCACGATAGTGAGGGGAGTTCACGTCGTTCACCGCGGCGAGCTCGGGCACGATCGAGCGCGTCTCATAGGAGACCAGGGCGAGTGCCGCGCCGACCAGCAGCGCGCGCACGAAATCGAAGGTCCGGTCGCCGGCCTCACGCGAGCGCAACAACGCCACCACGATGGCGAGGCCGCCGCAGGCGTAGCCCATGACGGCGAGCGAACTCAGAATCGCCGACGTGAGGGTGGCGAAACGGCCGACGTTGAGCGGCGCGACGATCCGAAACGCGATCGGAGCGAAGATGAAGGCGAAACCGCATAACGCTCCCAGCCACAGCCCGAGGGCTGGAATCTCGATCGCGGCGAGGATGCGATCGACACGGGAGCGATTACCAGTCCACATCACCCGGTCGTTACGTTCGAGGAGAGCCGTGGACCCGCTCGATTTCATCATCTCGCTCGCTCGCGAGGCGGGGACCTTACTGGCCGACCGGGTCGACGGACCGCGTGAGATCGCCCTCAAACACCGAGCCGATCTCGTCACGGACGCCGACCGCGCGTCCGAAGCGCTCATCGTCGAACGCATTGGGGCGAACTTTCCGGCGGCCGCGATTCTGGGCGAAGAAGGCGGCGTTTATGCCGGCAGCGGCGACGAGCGCTTCATCGTTGATCCGCTCGACGGGACCACGAATTACGCGCACCGCTACCCGCTCTTCTGCGTCTCGATCGCATACGAGCGCGCCGGCGTGCTCGAAGCGGGGGCGATCTACGCGCCGCTGATGGGCGAACTCTATGCCGCCCGTCGAGGAGGCGAGGCGACCCTCAACGGCAAGCCGATCGGCGTTTCGAGCGTCGAGGCCGTCCGCGACGCGCTGGTCTGCACAGGGTTCGTGCCGGCGCGCTTCGAGCGCAACATGGCGAATTTCATCAAGCTGTCGGGGATCGCCCAGGCGGTGCGGCGCGACGGATCGGCCGCGCTGGACATCGCGTTCGTCGCTGGCGGCCGCTTCGAGGCGTTCTGGGAATGGGACCTCAAGCCGTGGGACATGGCTGCCGGCGCCGTCATCGTCGCTGCGGCCGGGGGAACGGTCAGCGCGATCGACGGTTCGCCGCTCGATATCGCCGCCGGCTCGATCCTGGCCACCAACGGCACGACGCACGCCGAGATGCGCGGCCTCTTATCTTAAGGGCTCCTAGGTGCGGATGCTCTTGGGCCGCATGTCCGTCCAGTGCTCGGTAATCCAGGCGAGGCAGGTGGCTTTGTCGCCGACCGGACCGACGGCCGTCCAGCCGACCGGAATGTCCTTGAAATCGGGCCAGATGGAATACTGTTCTTCGTGATTGACGAGGACTTTGTAGTCCCAATCTTCGGTCTGTTGGTCCACGCGGGTCTCCAAGAGAGGCTCGGTTCGGGAGGGTCGACTCAGTTCCGGAGCCGGTCCAGTTCGGCGAAGAACCGGCCGATTTCTTCGTCCGTCGTATAAAAATGGGCGCTAACCCGGATGCCGCAGCCCGGCCGGTAGTCGACGATGACATGCCGGGCGAGGAACTCATCGACGATGCGGGCGCCGTCGGCGACGTCGATGCCGATCCAGCCGGTTCGCGCGCCCGGATCGAGCGGGGTGTTGATTCGCAAGCCGCGGTCCAGGGCGCCCTGGACGATGAGCGTCGTGAGCCGGATGTTGTGCTCGCGGATTGCCAGTACCCCGATTTCGCGAATCAAATCGTGACCTGCTTGCGCGACGAGATAGCCGGGGATGGTCGGCGTTCCGCTGGCCCAGTGCATGGGGCCCGACGCGTAGGCGATCGGCGCCGGCGCGAATCCAAACTGCT
>PLAE01000032.1 GCA_003134035.1 Candidatus Velthaea versatilis | reverse complement strand
GGCATTCTCGGCGTTCTGCCGCACCGTCGCCGTGAATTCTTCGACGCTCGCGGCCGTTTCTTCGAGGCTCGCGGCTTGTTCTTCCGTGCGCGAGGAGAGATCGGTGTTGCCAGCAGAGATCTCCCGTGTTGCGGTCGAGACTTTCTCGACGGATTGTTTGATTTGGACGACGAGCGAAGTCAGCCCGGCGACGGTTTCATTTGCGTCGTTCTTGAGTTGGCCGAAGGTGCCGGCGTATTCGTTTACGATCCGCTCCGTGAGATCGCCGCGCGCGAGCGCGCTCAAGACACGCGCGACCTCACTGAGCCCATTGTCGGCGATTTCCATGAGCGTATTGAGGTTTTCGACCATCTCGCGAAACGCAAATTCGCGGCCAGTAACTTCCCCGCGTTTGCTGAAATCGCCGCACGCCGCCGATTGTGCGAGCATCACGATGTCCGTTGATAATTGCTCAAACGATTCTTTGACGGCATCGATGGCCGCGGTAATGGTGCCCTTCTTGCCCGGGTAGCGCTCGATCTCCACCGTGAAGTCGCCGCGCGCGTACGCTTGGACGACCTCGACGACGCGCATCTTGACTTTGATGTGGGAATCGACGAGATCGTTGAGCGTGCGCGCAGCGTCGACATAACTCCCATCCATCGTATCGACGTCGATGCGCTCGTCGATCCAGCCCTCGGCGTGTTGCCGCCGCATTTCGACCAGCGCTGCCTGGAAGTGCTCGGCGCCGACTTTGTTTCGGGCGACGTCGGCGAACGACTCCTTGGCCCGGTCCATCGCCGCCGTGATCGTAGCTTTTTTCCCGGGCAAGCGGTCCATGTCTACGGAGAAATCGCCGCGGGCATAGGCCTCCACGACGTCGACGACGCGCATCTTCACCGCGATGTGCGCCGCCACGAGTTCGTTGACAAGGCGAGCGATCTCGACGAACGAGCCGCCCATGCTCGCCGCATCGATCGTTTCGTCGATCCAGCCTTCGTCATGAAGGCGCCGCATCTTCATGAGCGCCTCTTGGAATCGGTCCGCGTCGATCTTGTTTTGAGCGACTTCCCGGAACGAAGCGCGTGCCTCATCGATGGCGGCGGTGATCATCGCTTTTTTGCCCGGCATGCGGTCCATCATGACCGAGAAGTCGCCCCGCGCATACGCCTTGACGACATCGACGACTTGCATTTTGACGTCGATATGCGATTTGACCAACTCGTTGATGAGGGTAGCAGCGCGAGAGAGGTTGCCGCTGAGGGCGCTCGGGTCGATGACCTCATCGATCCAGCCATCGCGGTGTTTACGGCCCATTTCTTCGATCGCCTCGACAAAGCAGCGCTCGTTCGTCTCCGCGGCGACGAGCTTCGCTCGCACTTGAGCGAGATTTGCGCGGATCTCCGGGTCGAGGGCGTCGCTGATCCGAGCGTCTGCGGCGCTGCCGCGCGCGAGTTCCAGAAGCGCCTCGTTGAGCGCCTCGTTTTGCACGTTACGAAAGCCGAATCGCTGCATGATGGCCATATGGTGATCCTTCCTTGATCGCCGCGTCTGCAAGCCCGAGGTGTTTCCGTACGAAGCGGGGTGCGCTGTTCTTTGTAGCCGGCCGCGAGCCCCTCGCTTCGCGCGCGGATGTTCGCAGGGTCACATTTCTTCGCGCGATTTAGTTCCCGACTTTACGGAATCTTGATAAAAGCAGACGCGGCCCGTGGCGAATTCAAGCGAAAAGCCGTGCTCGGGTCCACCGCGAAGATCGTCAGACCTCTTTGAAATCGTTTGCCGAACGGTTCCAGTCCATGCGTTTGCCGGTTAAACTCTGGTAGACGATCGCCGTAAAGCTGATGCCATCGACGCGGTCGGTCGCGTATTGCCGGTCGAATTCGCGCGTCGGCTTACTGGCTTCGATCTCCTCGAGGCTCTTGCCGGTCGCTACCTGAGCGGCGACGCGGTCGCGTACCGTCTGGATCATGTCGCGATAGGCCTTGAGCTCGCGTTTGGTTGCGACCGGGCCGTGGCCGGGGACGACCTTCGTGTTGTCATCGATGCGCGCCAGTACCGCGTCGATCACGGGGAGGTAGCCGTAGACGGTACCGTTCGAGGCGATATCGATCAGTGGATAGAGATTGTTCACGAAGACATCGCCCATGTGAACGACGTTCGCGTTGTGGAAGAACACGATGGTGTCCGTGTCCGTGTGCGAGGGTTGCTTGTAGACGCCCTCGATCTCTTCGCCGTTGAAGTAGAGGGTGATGCGATCGCGGTAGGTGAGTGTCGGCCATCCGGCGACCGGAGCCGGCGGGGATGTCGTACCGTCGAGCGCGCTGACGCGGCTCTGGGTCATGCGGAGGCGGCAGTTGTCCTGCCCGATGATGGTCGCGCCGTCCTCATGGAATGCCGCGTTCGCGCCGGTGAGATCGCTGTGGTAATGCGAGCTGATCACATACTTTACGCTGCCTGCGCCCAGTTTTCCGAGCGCTGCTTTCAGCTTCGGCGCAACCTGGGCAAACTCGGTGTCCACGAGCAGCGTGCCATCCGGGCCGATGGAAGCGACGGTGTTGCCTCCGGAGCCATGCAGGAAGTACAGGTGCGGAGCGAGCTCACGGACCTCGATCGTCAGGTGCTCCCAGTCCATGGAAAAACCGTCGGCGACGCGGGGCGTCTGGGCCGTCGCCATCGATCCACAAGCCAAGAACAGTGCCGCCAGCAAACACGTCCGCGTCGCCTTCATGAGCATCGTCATCGTTCATCTTTCTCGAGTTGAGTGGGCTCCTGCGCAGGGTTCGCCACGAAACACGGCGTTGCCGTTCTTCGTAGAACGGCCGTGAATCATTTGGAGATCGACGGCATCGCGATGCGCTACCGCGACGTGCAGGCCTTGCACCCGCTCACCCTGCGGCTGGAGCCCGGCATCACCGGCTTGCTCGGACCGAACGGTGCGGGCAAATCGACCCTCATGCGGATCATCGCGACCGTCTCGAAGCCGAGCGCGGGTGCGCTGCGCTGGAACGGCACCGACGTCAGGCGTGCTCCCGACGTGCTGCGTCGCGAACTCGGTTACTTGCCGCAAGACGCGGGCGTCTATCCACAGCTCTCCGCCGAAGAATTTCTGCGCTACGTCGCCGCGCTCAAAGGCCTGCCCGCGCGCACGTCGGCGCGGCAGATCGATCGCCTCATCGAACAGCTCAACCTCCAGGGCGCACGCTCGCGACCGCTCGGCGGATTCTCCGGCGGTATGCGGCAGCGCGTCGGTATCGCGCAAGCGCTGCTCGGCGATCCGCAACTGATCGTCGTCGACGAGCCGACGGTCGGGCTCGATCCCGAAGAGCGCGTTCGCTTTCGCGATCTCATCACCGATCTCGGTCGCGAGCGCATTGTGCTACTCTCCACGCACATCGTCTCCGACGTGGAAGTCGCGGCGAGCCGTATCGTGATCATGAGCCACGGCCGAATCTGCGCCGACGGCACGCCGACGGCCGTGATCGGCCACGATGCGAACCTCGAAGCGGCGTATCTGCGTTACACCGGCGCCGCGCGCGCCGCATGAGCGCGATCATGCGCATCGCGCTAGCCGATTGGCAGGCGCGCACGCGCTCGTTTACGTTCGTGCTGGTCGCCGCCTTCGCGCTGCAGCTGGCCTATCTGTTCGTCCCCGACGCTCATGCGAACTACGTGACGGTGGCCATCGGCGGCGTTCGGGGCATCTACAACGCGCCGTGGATGGGATCGATCATCGCGATCTGCACCTCGATGATCCTGGCATTCATCGGGTTCTTTCTCGTGCGCGGATCGCTTGCCCGCGACGAGATCGCGGGGTGTGCGGGCATCGTTGCTGCCTCGCCGGTGTCGCGCTTTGCGTTCGTCGCGGGGAAGTGGGGAAGTAACACCGCCATCCTCGTCGTCGTCGCGAGCGTGCTCGCGGCCGGCGGTGCCGTCATGCAGCAGGTGCGCGGTGAAAACCACGCGTTCGACCTCGCGTCGTATGTCGACCCGATGGTGCTCATGGTGTTCCCGCTCTGCGCGCTGGTCGCCGCGTTCGCCGTGCTGTTCGACGCGATCCGCCCGCTGCGCGGCGTGGCGGGCGGTGTGCTGTGGTTCTTCATCGTGAATGGGCTCTTGACGGGGGCGCTCATCGGTTGGACGAACGGCCGCTTATCGCCGGCGGCCGATCCGTTCGGCATCGCCCCCTTGATCTCGGCGATGCGAGACGCGGCGCACGCGGCCTTCCCGGGCGTAAACGTGAACGACTTCTCGATCGGCGGCGGCGAGAACACCGACCACCGGACGTTCCTGTGGCACGGCATGCTGTGGACACCGGCGATCGTTGCGGCGCGCGCCGTCTGGCTCGCGATCGCACTCGCGATCGTCGCGCTTGCGAGCCTCGCGTTCGATCGATTCGCCGGCACGCGCGCAAAAGCGCGCGCAACATGGCGCTTTCCGGTCGCGCGCATCGTGCCCGATGTCCCGGGTCTGCGGCTGTTGCGAGCCGAACTCGCGGTGCTAGCGGGAGAGAGCGGCTTCTGGTGGACGCTGGCCGCAATCGGCTGCGGTATCGCCGGCTTGTTCGTCCCCGCCTCCGGCATGAACGTCGTCTTGCCGCTTGCCCTCTTACTACCGCTCCCTCGATACGGATCGCTCGGCACGCGCGATCGCCTCACCGGAGTCGATGCGTTGATCCGTAGCGCTCCGCACGCGGTGACGCGCACGA
>PLAE01000173.1 GCA_003134035.1 Candidatus Velthaea versatilis | reverse complement strand
CGTCGGGCTGCGGAAAAACGACCCTGCTGCGGGCGATCGCCGATCTCGAAACGCCCACCGGCGGTTCCCTCACCGTGAACGGCAAAACGCCCGCCGAGGCCCGGCGCGAACGCGCTTACGGTTACGTCTTTCAAGCGCCGGCGCTCTACCCGTGGCGCAACGTCGAGCGCAACGTGATGCTGCCNNTCGGGCGGCATGCAGCAGCGCGCCTCGATCGCCCGCGCGCTGAGTTTCGAGCCGGCGCTGCTGCTCATGGACGAGCCGTTCGGCGCGCTCGACGAGATCACACGCGACGGACTCAACGTGCATCTGCTCGAGTTGTGGCGGCGCACGGGGATGACCGTCGTGTTCGTCACGCATTCGATCCCCGAAGCGGTCTATCTCTCGTCGCGCATCGTCGTGATGTCGCCGCGGCCGGGACGCATCATCGACGTGATCGACAACAATCTGCCCGCCGAGCGTCCGCTGGAGATCCGCGAGACGCCAGCGTTCCTGGCCGTCGCGCAGCGCGTGCGCGTCGCGCTGCACGCCGGTCACAGTTATGAATGACGCGCTGCGGCGGGCGGCGCCAATCGTCGTCGTCCTGGCGGCGACCATCGTCGTCTGGTACGCCGCCGCGGTTGCGATGAATCTGAGCGCGGCGCAAGCGCTGGCCGGCACCGGCGCGGGTCCCGGCGCCGTGGCGCGCGCGGCCTGGTCGCTCGATCGCCCGCTGCTGCCGGCGCCGCATCAAATCGCGCAGACGCTGTTCACCGGAGTCTTCACCGAACCCGTCACCTCGCCGCGCAGTTTGGTCTATCACGCCGCCGTGACCGCCGGAACCGCGCTGCTGGGATTTGGTTTGGCGCTCGTTTTGGGAATCGCGCTGGCGGTGGCGATCGTGGGCACGCGCACGCTCGATCGTTCGCTCATGCCATGGGTGATCGCAAGCCAAACGATCCCCGTGCTCGCGATCGCACCGATGGTCGTCGTCGTGCTCGGCAACATCGGCTTGAGCGGCATTTTGCCCAAGGCCCTCATCGCCGGCTGGCTGAGCTTCTTTCCGATCACGACCGCGATGGTCACCGGCCTGCGCGCGCCCGACCGCATGCAGTTCGACCTCATGCGGACCTACAACGCGGGCAATCGCGACGTGTTCATGCAACTGCGCTGGCCGGCGTCGATGGGTTTCCTCTTCGCCGGGGTGAAGGTCGCCGCGACGCTCGCGCTCGTCGGCGCGATCGTCGCCGAATTGCCGACCGGCGCGCAAGCGGGTCTGGGCGCGCGATTGCTGGCCGGTTCGTACTACGGTCAGACGCTGCAGATTTGGGCCGCGCTCGTCATGGCGGCGCTGCTGACGCTGCTGGCCGTCGGGGCGACCGATGCGGCCCAACGCGTGCTCGTGGCCCGGCGCGGCGGCCGGCTGTGATCATCGCGACGATCGTGCTCGCGGTCTCCGTCGCCGCCGGCTGCGCCGGACTCATCGCACTCGCGGCGCGCGACGGGCGGGCCTACGCGATCGCCGCGCCGCTGCTGTTCGGCGCGCTGCTGCTCTGGTGTTGGGAAGTCGTCTGCCTGGGCTTCGGCGTTCCGCGCGTGCTGCTGCCGGCGCCGAGCGGCATCGCCCAGGCGTTCGTCGCAAATCTGCCGACGCTGTGGGCGGATTTCGTGCAGACCGTCATTCGCGCGGTCGTGCCCGGCTATCTGATCGGCTGCGGCGCCGGCTACCTCACCGCGATCGCGCTCGATCGTTCGGCGTTTTTGCGCCGCGGCTTCCTGCCGCTGGCGGGTTTGCTCGGCGCGATGCCGATCGTCGGAATCGCGCCGATCATGGTGATGTGGTTCGGCTTCGATTGGCCCTCGAAAGCGGCGGTCGCGGCGGTGATGACGTTCTTTCCGATGCTCATCAACACCGTCGCCGGCCTGAGCACCACCGGCGCGCTCGAACGCGATCTCATGCGCTCGTACGGCGCGAGTTATTGGCAGACGTTGCTCAAACTGCGGCTGCCGGCGGCGCTGCCTTACGTCTTCATCGCGCTCAAACTCAACTTCACGCTGGCGCTCATCGGGGCCATCGTCGCCGAGTTCTTCGGCACGCCGATCGTCGGCATGGGTTTCCGCATTTCAACCGAAGCCGCGCGGCTCGACCTCGATGTCGTGTGGGCCGAGATCGCGCTGGCCGCATTGACCGGCTCGGCCTGCTTCGCCGCGCTCGCGCTGCTCGAGCGCGCGGTGCTGTTCTGGCATCCGTCGTTTCAAAAGTTCGCGCTTTCCAAACCGTGAGAAGGAATCATTGCATGAAGAAACTGCTGCTGACGGCAGCCTGTCTGTTCGCCGCCGCCGGCCCCGCGCAAGCTGCCGATAAAGTCACGCTGCAGCTCAAGTGGGTGGCGCAAGCGCAGTTCGCCGGCTATTACGTCGCCGAGGCTAAAGGCTTTTATAAGAACGCCGGTCTCGACGTGACGATCAAGCCGGGCGGACCGGACATCAATCCTTCGCAAGTCATCGCCGGCGGCGGCGCCGACGTGATCGTCGACTGGATGCCCGACGCGCTCTCGGCGCGCGAGAAGGGCGTGCCGCTGGTCAACATCGCCCAGGTCTTTCAGAAGTCGGGGATGGAGCTCTCGTGCCGCAACGACAGCGGCGTGAAGACGCCGGCCGATTTCAAAGGCAAAACGATCGGCGTGTGGTTTTCGGGCAACGAATATCCGTTTCTCGCCTGGATGGCGAAGCTGGGCGATTCCACGACCGGCGGGCCGGGCGGCGTGACCGTGCTCAAGCAAGGCTTCAACGTCGACCCGCTGCTGCAAAAGCAGGCCGCGTGCATCTCGACCATGACCTACAACGAGTATTGGCAGCTGATCGAAGGTGGGATGAAGCCCGACGAGCTCACCGTGTTCAAGTACGAGAATCAAGGTGTGGCGACGCTCGAAGACGGTCTCTACGCGACCGACAGCGAGCTCAAAGATCCCGCCGCCGTCGACCGGCTGGCACGCTTTCTCAAAGCCTCGATGCAAGGCTGGAAGTACGCGGTGGCGCACCAGGACGAAGCCGTCAAGATCGTTCTAGCGAACGACACCGCGGGTTCGCAAACCGCCGCGCATCAAACGCGCATGATGACCGAAATCGCCAAACTCGTCGGCGGCAGCTCGCACGGTCTGGGCTATCTCGACGATGCAGCCGCCAACCGGACGGTCGACGTGCTCATGGGCGGCAAGAGCGAACCGGTCATCACGAAAAAACCCGTCGGTGCGTGGACGCACGCGGTCTGGGAGAAGGCCGGCGTGCAGTGACGTTCAGCGCCGCGGCGCGTTCGGCAGATCGCGCCGAACGCCGGCCGGCCAGCTTCTCGTTGGCGCGGGTGAACCGAGTTTTAACTTTAACCTTTAACCTTTAACGACGCGGCAAGGTAACCGGTTTGCGCGGCTGCGCCGCAGCCGCAGCCGGAGCACGTTGTTCGAGCCAATCATGAACCGCCTCGAACGTGACGCACGCCGCTCGGCACAACTCCTCCACGTTCGTCGTTTGCGCATCGACCGCTGCGCAAAATGTTCGCCATTGCGCTGCGGTCTGTGTCCCGTCGCCGGCGAAGAACCGCAGCGGCAGCACCGGCTCGCCCGCGAAGACCCCGCACAAATGTTTGTGAATGACGCGGCCGCCAAGGTTCGAGCCTTCAAGCACGTAGGCGCAACCAAGCACGTCGTCAGCCGTCTGTAGATCGGGCAGCGCCGCGCAGCGCGCGATACGCTCCAAATCCTCCGCACCGACACCCAGGTCAAACAGATCGCGGCGCAGCGCCTCCGCTCGGGCCGCGACCCGACCGCTCCAGATGCCGGCCGGCTCGCCCGCGCTCATCGCCGTCGCCAGCGGTTCGTACAAACCGTACAGCCGCTGCAAGAGTTCTCGATATTCGGACATGCGGTAATCGTCGGACAAGAGCCGGACGCTCGACGGCACCGCTTCGAGCTGACGATGACCGTGTGCGGTCGCGCTCCGCAGCGCTTCGAGCGGACCAAACTGGCTCATCGGCCCCTCCCATGCGCGTCTGGGCGACCCCGGCGATCGTCGCCAAAATTGACGATCATTTTACCGACCAGCGCCGTTCTTCGCCGCTCTGACATAGGAGAAACGTCGATGGGAAGCCGAGCGGCGCCGGAGTTTGCCATGCCAGCTTCTTCCATCACCAAACCCCGAAACTCGGCCAAAGCGAGTTCGATCCGTGGCAACGCGTACGAAGAAGTACCGCAGCTAGCGCGCAGACCCTCAGCAAAAGCGCTCGGCGGGCGCGGAGTGCTATCGCGGAGGTGCTATTTGGGCGGCGAGGCCGAAGCGGCCGGGATCGCCGGCGTGACGACGGCGGGCGCGGCCGGAGCGACCGGAGCAACCGGCGTCTTGTCGTGCGGGACGATGCCCGGGATGAGGAACTGCTCGATGGCGACGAGGACGCCTAGCGCAATCGTGAGCACGATGCTGTGCGGGAACGTGCGCCGGAACACGACGCCTTCTTGGCCCGACAGATCGGTGACCGAACAGCCGGTGGTGAGGTTCTGCGGCGAGATCATCTTG
>PLAE01000040.1 GCA_003134035.1 Candidatus Velthaea versatilis | reverse complement strand
ATCGTATCGGCGGCTTCTGCATCGGCGGTACGATTGCTTTCGAATTGGCGCGGCTTCTGCGCGCCCGCGGAGACACCGTCGAACATCTCGTTATCATCAATCGGACGGCCCCGGCACGTTTGACTCTGCCGGCTTGCGAAGCGCTGGTTCGCCGCATCGGCCGAAACGCTCGTCTGGACGCGAGAACGCGTTTAATCCTCGTCAACGTTGCGCTGCTGCCGTTCGCCGCAGAAAGAGGTTTTGCTGCCTTCCGTCGTTTTTTACGCGCGCGACTTCGCTACGCCGTGGCCGAGATCTTGAGGCGCTCTTCAGCGGCGACTGGGCCGATGCCGCAGAAGGAGTTCTTCTTAGCTCAGCGCGTCGCCGGCGCTACGTATCATCCGTCGCGACACGACGGCCCGATCACGCTCATTTGGAGTTCGACGAAGGAGCTCGTTGCCTTGGGCGACCCGATGCGCGGCGACCCGACCGTCGGCTGGAGCGCCTTCGCCACCGGGGTTCGCGTCATTCCGATGAGCGGTAACCATATGTCGCCGATGCGCGAGCGCGTCGGCGAGCTTGGCGCAATCCTGGCCGACGTTTTTCGCGCTGATCGTGCGCAGGTGTGATCCGGCGGCTTCCGTTTCGATCAACTGGTCGCGCAGCGTTTCCCTTCCGGACTACCGCGCTTGGCCCGACGCGATCGAGATCGACTCTCGACTTGAGTGAAGCACCGTTGTCTGAGGCTCGGGCGTCTCGGGCAATCGAAGGGAAGGCTCCTGAGCGACGCGGTCCCGTCGAGAACCGCTCAACGAGCGTATCGCCGCGCGAAAGAACCGCGCGATCAAGGAGGTTTTGCCCGGTAGGGGCTGGTCGAGGACGGGCGTTTCGGAACCCGGTAGAGGGCTGGCCGACTTCGCCGCCATGATGGCGGGGTCGATGGCGACGAGGCCCATGTAGCGCGATCCCTGACTTTCAAGTTCGGCGATGAGTTGTTTGTCATCTGCCGTTTTGCGCCGTTTTTTCGCTACGCTTACGAACACGGCGTCCGCGCTGGACAGCATCGCGTTGGAAAACGCATTCGAGGTGCCGGCATCGGGGCTGACGACAACGCACTCGAACCGGCCCCGCAAGATATCAACGGCCTCGAACTTGTCGCGCAACTTTTCGATTGCCGCCGCCATGTCGCTGGGGCTCGTCGTTCGGCGCAACGTCGGATCGGTGAGGGTTAGCACGGCTAATTTACCGGACTCGACATCGGGCGCCAAGTGCAAACGCCCAATTCCGGCGATGGCGAGTCCGCGCGGCGTGTCCGCCAGCCTACGGCTTTGAAGCGTGGCATCGATGAGCAGCGTCGCGTAGCCGGTCGCCGCGAACGAGTACGCCAACCTCCGGGCAATATGCTCCTTACCATCTTCGGCCGTCGCCGACGTGATGGCGACGACCGCTGGGAACGCGATGCCCGCCTCCAGTTGCACGCGCATCAGATCGGCGCAGACGTCATCTCCGCTTTCACCACTCTGAACCGGTCGCAACGGCACCGTTGCGACTTGCGACTCCTTCAAAGCAGCGACAGCGTCGACGCTGCCTTGGATGCTGCGCTGATCGAGCATAGAACGGGTCCTTTTCGGAGGTTCCGGTAAAGCACCTTTCGGTTCAACGGGATCAAGCCCCAAAACAGGGACGACTGCGCGCTAAAAAAGGTTGGGCCGGGCGCGGAGCCCCCCCCTGATCTCTAATTTATTATTGCTGCTCTTCTACGCCGCGCTAAATGGCGATGACACGACGACACGGTGACGGCTCGCTGCGCTATTTTGCGTGCACGAGGCTTCTCTGATGCTCACCGCTCTCCGGTTGCGTACGGGACTGGGAGAGTGCGGCCCCGTCGTCGCGACCGCCGCTCAGCCGCGACTTGAATGCGGCCGCGGCGCGTGCAATGGAGACCCGTTTGCGCTCCCGCGGCCGGTCGAGAAGCGTCGTTGCCGGCACGTGTGCGCGGCCCGCGACGTTCAACGCGATGACGGCGGGATCAACCGCAATGACCCCCAAGAAGCGCTCACCCGCGAGTTCGAGCTCGCTTGCCAACTGCAGGTCCGCGTCCGTTTCGCGGCGACCCTTCGCGACCGTGACGAGCACGGCATCGGCCGTCGCCATAATCGCTTCGGCAAACGCGTTGGCTACTTCGCCTTCCGTGCTGATGACGATAACGTCGAACTTGCTGCGCAAGATTTCGAGCGCGGCTTTCATGCTGCGCAGGCTCGTCCTTCGGTGTAGCGTCAGATCGTTGAGGCTGAGCGCGGACAACTTACCGGATTCGGTATCGGTCGCCGATTGTTCGCGTCCGATTTCGGTGATGGTAAGTCCGCGCGGCGGCTCCGCCAGCGTGCGGTTGGCTAGCGCGGTGTCGATGAAGAGCGTCGAGTAACCAGTGAGCGCGTACGAATACGACAGGCCGCGCGCAATGAGCTCCTTGCCGTCGTCGGCCGTTGCCGAGGTGAACGCGATAACCGCGGGCGGTGAAACCTGCTGTTCGAGCCGGAAGCGCAGCATATCGACGTTGACCCCATCAAATTCGGGGGTCTCCGGGACGACCGGTGCTGGCATCCTAGCGATGTGCCGACTCCTCAATCTCAAACCCAGCGCCGGCCGCTTGGGAGGCTATGCCGACGGAAATAGCACTATTATTCGGCCCGATTCGAATCACCCTGCTGATTTGCCCCGCGGTGCGGGGCTAAGCGCTCGTGCCGACGACTCGATTCTTGACCGCCGACGTGATGTTGAGGCGCTATTCGGATCTGGTCATTGTAGCCGAACCGCTTCCCGCTGCTCATGCGGGTGACCGAGTGAAACAGCGCTGACCTTAACCGGGCCGCGTAGACCGATCGAAGCCGGCTCCGGATCGAACCGGATATCGAACACCCGTCCAAGCGACGCCAGCAACGCAGCGCGCCCTTGCGCCCATGTGACCGGCCGGCCGAGCTCGCGGGCGATCGACGTGATGCCGAACTGGGGCGTTCCGCACGGAGTGATGATCCGGTCGTAGTCCAGCGCCGGCGCGACGTTGAGCGCGATGCCGTGCAGCGTCGTCATGCGCTGGACCGCAAGACCGACCGCGCAGATCGCATTCTCGCCGACGTACACGCCGCGGTGCTCGGGCCGCCCGCCCGCGCGAATGCCGAAGTCCGCCAAGGCGTCGACCACCGCATGCTCGAGCGCGCTCACCAGCGGCACGATCTCACGGAACCGTTCAAGCCGCAGAATCGGATAAACGACGACCTGACCTGGGCCGTGATAGGTAACGTCGCCGCCGCGCTCGACCTGCACCACTTCGATCCCGCGCGCGGCCAGCAACTCGCGGCCGAGCAAGACGTTCGCCGCGTTCGCCCGCCGCCCGAGCGTGATGACCGGATCGTGCTCGACCACGATCCAGGTATCGGCCTGGCGCCCCTCCGCGATGGCGGCGTGCAGCGTTTTTTGCAGGCGGTAGACCTCACCGTAGGGCGCGCGGCCAAGGTCGAGCAGCCGCGCCGCCCAGGCGTCGGCCACCACTAGGAGGCCGTCGGGCTTTGCCCGACGGCGCGGCTCGGGCGACGCCCGAACGCGAAGGATCGGCGAAGCCGATCCACTAAACCGCGGCCGGCGTCTTGGGTTTGGGTTTCGGGTTGAGAACGTGGATCGCTTTGCCGTGAATGAGCTCGGCGGCGTCCATGATCGATTCGGTGAGCGTGGGATGCGGGTGGATCGAGAGCCCGATGTCTTCGATCGTGGCGCCCATCTCGAGCGCGATGACGCCTTCACCGATGAGGGATTCAGCCTGCGGCGCGACGATGTGCATGCCCAGCAGCAGATCGGTCTTCGCATCGCCGACGAGTTTGATCAGCCCGTCGGTCTCGTTCATCGTGCGCGCGCGGCCCGACGCGATGAGCGGAAACTTGCCGACCGTGATCTCGTAGCCTTTGGCTTTGGCCTCTTCCTCGGACAAGCCGATCGTGGCCACCTCGGGATCGGTGTACACGCAATTGGGGATCGCGACCGGATCGAACGCCGAAGCCTTGTCGCCGGCGATCACCTCCGCTGCGACCACGCCTTGCTTCATCGCGCGGTGCGCGAGCAGCGGCTGGCCCGTGACGTCGCCGATCGCATAGATGCCCTCGACCGATGTCCGCATCTGCTGGTCGACGGTGAGGAAGCCGCGTTCGTCGGTCGCGAGGCCGGCTTTAGCGAGATCCAGGCTGTCGGTCACCGGACGCCGGCCGACCGCGACGAGCACCATATCGAACTCGCGCGTCTCGGGCTTGTTGTTGGTGTACTCGCCGTTGATCGTCGCTTTGACCTGGTGCTCGGCGACTTTCTCGAGCGTCTCGACCTTGGTGGCCAGCGCGATCTCGACGCCCTGCTTCTTGAGAATCCGCGCCAGCGTCTTGCTGATCTCGAGATCGGTGCCGGTCAGCACGTTGGGCAGCGCCTCGACGACGAGCACCTTGGCGCCCAGGCGCGTGTACACCGTCGCGAATTCGAGGCCGATCACACCGCCGCCGACGACGAGCAGATTCTTGGGGATGCGCCCGATGCCGACCGCGTCGTCGGAGTTGATGATCGTCTCGCGGTCGCGCGGCCAGGCCTTCACGTCGATGGGCGCGGAGCCGGTCGCGATGACGATCGCGGCCGCCGTGTACTCGTCGGTCGTGCCGTCGCGCTTCTTGAGGCTGACGCTGTTCTTGGCGGTGAAGGTCGCATCCCCGTAGGCGAATGTGACTTTGTTCGCCTTGAACAGGGACTGGACGCCGCCGACGTTGGCTTTCACGACGGAATCCTTAAATTTCGCGACGCCCGCCCGGTCGATCTGCGCCTGCGGCACCGTGATGCCGATCTCGGCGGCATGGTTGATCTGACGGGTGACTTCGCCGACGTGCAGCAAGGCCTTGGTCGGGATGCAGCCCCAGTTGAGACAGACGCCGCCGACTTCATCGCGATCGAAGCAGACGACGTTCTTGCCCAACTGCCCTAAGCGGATCGCGGCGTGGTATCCGCCCGGACCCGCGCCGATGACGATGGCGTCGACGGTTATGGTTGCCAAGATCGTTCCTTTCGATGCCGGCGCTCCGAAGGCACCGGGCCACTGTCAGATGTTGAATCGGACACCGGGGGTTTCGCCGCCGACCCGCTCGGAGGCTCCTTGGCGCGTCCGCCGCGCGCTATGGCGGCACCATCCCGCCCGCTTGCGCGAAGGCCTGGCGTTGCAGCTCGTACGCGGCTCGTTCGCCAGCCGTCGGCGCGGCCGGCGCGCTCTCGACCGAGCGTTCGACGTCGGCGAGCGCGGCGTCGATGTCGGCAAAGCGCACGTTTTGCGGCTGCCGCCGGGCCGCGCGCAGGACCTCGCCCCGCAGCGCCTCGACGTCGCGCGCGAGCGCGAATTGCGCCGCCAAATCGGCCGCTGTCGCGCGTTCGCGCGGATCGAGCGCGACCCGCAGGGGCTGTTCGAGTGTTCGGCCGTCGACCTTGAGGCGGACCGTGTACGGGCCCGGCACCGCCCAAATGCCGCGCACGAAGAACGGGTCGGATTCTTGGGCCGGCGATTCGGCGACGGCGGCGGCATAGTGCAGATCCCAGACGAAGCGGTGCAGGCCAGGCCGCACGTCCGGCAGCAGCGGCGGTGTGACCCAAAACGCGGGGATGTCGAGTTTTTGCGGATCGACGGGGGGGACTTCGTCGGCGCTGGACCAGCGCCGCACCTCGTTGCCCGCGGTGTCGAGAATCGCGATGCTCACCGTCTGCGCCGCGCGTCCGCCGATTCGGTAATCGATGATCGCGCCGAATGGCGGGTTCTCGCCCACCGGCGTTTCGGGCGGAAACGGCGTCCCCTCATCGTCGTAGGGCGTCATGCGGTATGCGCGCTGCGGAGCGAACAGCCACGCCGGCGCGGCGGCAACCCGCGCGTTCCATTGCCGCAGCGGCGTGACGTCGTCGAGAATCCAGAACGAGCGCCCGTGCGTGGCGATGACGAGTGCGTCGTCGCGCGGGGTCAGATCGCGCACCGATGCCGCCGGCAGGTTGAGCTGCAGCGGCTGCCACGCATCGCCGTCGTCGAACGAAACGAACACCCCCGTTTCGGTGCCGGCGTAGAGCAGACCGCGACGTTGCGGATCTTCGCGCACGGCGTTGACGAAGCTGCCCGCTGGAATGCCGCGCGTCACGTTGCGCCACGTGCGGCCGCCGTCGTGCGTGCGCAGAATGTACGGCCGATCGTCATCGAGCCGCTGGCGGTCGACCGCGGCATACGCGGTGTCGGCAGCGAAGTGAGACGCCTCGATGATGCCGATCTTGCTCCAGGCAACGAGGCTCGGCGGTGTCACGTTCGTCCACGTCGCGCCTTCGTCGCGGGTGACCTGGATGGTGCCGTCGTCGGTGCCGGCCCAGATCATCCCGGCTCGAATCGGCGACGGGGTGATCGCGTAAATCACGCCGCGCGGCGGCAGGGCGGGATCGCTCCAGTCCTGCGCGGTCGGCGCGTCGAGGTTGGCCGGAATGCCCGGGTTGTCGCGGGTGAGATCCGGACTGATCGCGCGCCAGGTGGCGCCGCCGTCGGCGGTGCGAAACAGGACCTGGCGGCTGAAATACAGCAGGTGCGGATCGCGCGGCGAAAACGCCAGCGGCAGCGTCCATGTGTCGCGCCAATCACCGGGCTGCGCGAGCGTCGGAGAAAGCGCGCGAACCGTTCGCGTCGTGAGATCTTCGCGCTCGACGCGCCCCCCGTACAACACGTTCGGGTCGAGCGGATCGGGTGCGAGCATATCGCTTTCACCGCCGGCGGTCAGCGGACGGGTGTCGGCTTGGCCGATTCCCCGCCGCGTACTGCGGCTCACGACGGCGATGGCGCCCGCGTCTTGCTGCGCGCCATACACCCAAAACGGAAAGTGTGTATCGGTTGAAACGTGATAGAGCTGGGCCGTCGGCTGGTTGTACCACGAACTCCAGGTGCGCGCGCCGTCGACGCTGACGATCACGCCCTGGTCGCTAGCGAGAATCATGCGCTCGGACGCGTTCGGATCGATCCACAGCATGTGATAATCGTCGCCGCCGGGCGCGCCTTTGATCGCGGTGAACGCGATGCCGCCGTTCGTCGAACGATACAGCGAGGTGTTCGAAACGTAAACGGTGTCGGCATCGTGCGGATCCACGGCGACTTCCTCGAAGTACCAGCCGCGGCCCCAAATGCGCGCCTCGGAATCGACGTTCGTCCAATGCTCGCCGGCGTCGTCGGACCGGTACAGCCCGCCGTCTTGCGCATCGACGATCGCGTACACGCGCTGCGAATCGGTCGGCGCGACGGCGATGCCGATGCGGCCCAAACCCGCGGACGGAAAGCCGTTGCCGCGCAAGGCGCGCCACGTCGTGCCGCCGTCGGTCGATTTGTAGAGACCGCTGCCGGGACCTTTCGAGGGCGCGTACACATCCCACGGCGGACGCCGGGTTTGCAGCATCGCAGCGTACAAAATGAGCGCTTGGCGCGGATCGCGCGCCACGCTGATCGCACCGGTGTCGTTGTCGATGAAGAGCGTTTTGCGCCACGTTTTTCCGCCGTCGGTCGAGCGGTACACGCCGCGTTCGGCATTCGGTCCGTACGGATGCCCGAGCGCGGCAACGACGACGTCGTTGGCGTCACGCGGATCGACGCTGATGCGCCCGATCGCGCGCGTGTCGGTTAAACCGATGTGCTGCCAGCTACGGCCGGCATCGAGCGACTTGTACATGCCGTCGCCTTGCTGCAGATCGGAGCGCCAGTCCGGCTCGCCCGTGCCGGCATAGATGACGTCGGCGTTGCTGGGCGCGACCGCGAGCGCGCCGATCGATGCGACCGGTTGGTCATCGAAGATCGGCGACCACGTGCGGCCCGCGTTGTCGCTGCGCCACACGCCGCCGCCGACGGAGCCGAAATAGAATCGTTCCGGGTGGCCCGGGACGCCGGTGACGGCGATCGCGCGACCGCCGCGCAGTGGTCCGACGTTGCGCCAATGCAGAGCCCCGCTATAGTTTGGTTCGACCGGCGCCCAGCGTTGGGCCGTTGCGGGGGCCACGAGGAATGCGAGTGCGAGCGCGATCGAAACGAAACGGCGATTCGTCATTTCGCCCGCTTCGCGCGCGCGGAGCCGACGCCTCGCGCGCCGGTGTTAGCGTCGCGCCGGAATCGTCCGCCGCAGCCCGGGATTGCCGTCGCTCGATGCGGCTTGCAGAACGCGCCGCCGCAGCGCGGCCGCATCCGGCACCTTGACCTCGCGCGTGATGCGCGCGAGCGCGAGCAGTTTGATCGTGAGCCAGGTGAGATCGAACTCGTACCAGCGCATACCGTGCCGCGCCGATGCGGGGAAGGCGTGATGGTTGTTGTGCCAGCCCTCGCCCCAGGCGAAGAGCGCAACGAGCCAATTGTTCGTCGATTGATCGGCGCCCGGCGTGCGGAACGTGCGATAGCCGCCAAGGTGAGCGGCGCTATTGACGAGCCACGTTGCATTGTACAAGAAGACGAGCCGGACGAAGACGCCCCATACGAGCCACGACCAGCCGCCGAGCGCGAAGAGCACGATGCCGAGGCCGACTTGCCACAGCACCGCGGTCCGTTCCAGGAACCGGTAAAAGGGATCGGCGGCGAGATCGCTTGCAAAGCGCGCTTCCTCGTCGCGGCTCAGACGCGCCGGATTGTTGCGGTACAGCCACTCGACGTGACTCCACCAGAAGCCGCGATTCGAATCATGCGGATCGCGTGGGGTATCCGAGTAGGCGTGGTGGGCGCGATGCGTGCCGACCCAGGCGATTGGTCCGCCTTGCAAGGCCAGCATACCGAGCGTCGCGATGGCATATTCGACCGGGCGCGCAAAGCGGATGCTGCGATGCGTGAGCATCCGGTGGTAGCCCAGGCAAATGCCGATTCCGCCGGTGAGATTGTAGAGCACCAGCGCGACGATCACGCCGGACCAGGAGAAGAAGGCGGGGACGAGCGCCGCCAATGCGCCCAGATGGACGATGGCAAGCGCTGCTCCGGTCACGCGCGAGCGACGTGTTTGTCGATTCATTGCCGCAGCAGTCTACACGAAGCAGCGGAACGGCGTGTGAAGATCGGGAGAATTCGTGCGTTGCGGAAGAGAGCGCCTACCGCCCCAGTGTCGGAACGAGACTACAGGAGCGTTCTCCGGATATCGGCGAGGACGGTGGCGAGGTGGACCGCAAAGCGGGCCGCGCTGGCGCCGTCGATCACGCGGTGATCGTAGG
>PLAE01000106.1 GCA_003134035.1 Candidatus Velthaea versatilis | reverse complement strand
GACGTCAGTTTCGATGAGGCACTCGCGACGATCTCGCAAGCATACGGCTTGCAGGCGCATCGCGACGGCCGCATCATCATCGTCGGCGACGCAGCCGTCATGAATCGGCGCTACCCCGACGACGGGTTGTCGACCGGAACGAAAACCGCCGTCTTTCCGCTCGGACACGCGCAACCCGACGAACTCAAAAGCGCTTTAGTCGATGCGCTGCCCGCTGGTACCGTCGTCGTCTGCGATAAGCGCACCGGTTCGATCATCGTTAGCGCGAACGCGACGACGATCGAACGCGCGCGCCGGCTCATCGCGGCGCTCGACGCCCCATCGTACGGACATGGCGGCTCGACGTCGCTGCACGTCTTCCACCTGCGCAACGTCAAGGCCAGCGACGCCGTGAAAGCACTCAAAGGTTCCGTGCCCGATTCGGCACTGGTCGCGGAAGACCGGCAGAACGTCGTCATCGTGACCGGCAACCAAGAGCTGCAGACCTCAGCCGGCGCGCTGCTGAGCAGCATCGACAGCCCCGGCAAACAGGTGATGTTCGAGGTGCGCGTCGCCGATCTGGCACCGCAAATCGATTCGAGCAATGTCGGCATTACCGTCGGGGGTCAAGGCTACGGTTCCGGCGCGCTGGCCCAGATCCCGTACCTGCTCACCCGCAGTTCGCTCGTCATCAACGCTCAACTCAACGCGCTCGTGCAAAACGGCCGGGCCTCGATTCTCGCGCAGCCGCGCATCGCGACGCTCAACAACAAAGAAGCGACGCTACTCGTCGGCGAGACCTATCCGGTCGTTACCATCAACTTGCAAACCGGCTACCCGACGGTCACCAACGTCGACATCGGCGTCAAGCTTCGGTTGACGCCGACGATCGGCGACGACGGCTCGATCACCGCCGAACTGCATCCCGAATACAGCCAAATAATGGGATTTAATAACGCCTATCCGATCGTGGCGAATCGCAAGGTCGACTCCACGCTGCGCGTCCGCGACGGCGAAACGATCGTGCTCGGCGGATTATTTTCCGACATCGATTCCGACACGGTCACCAAGCTGCCGTTCCTGGGCGACATCCCCGTGCTGGGCAGCGTCTTCCGGAACCGGCAGCGGTCGCACACGCACGACGAAGTCGTCTTTTACATCACGCCGCACATTTTGTAGCGGCGGGACGAAGCGTCGGCTGAAACGGGCGGCGCTCGTTCGCGCAGCGCGTCAGTACGTTACTCGACCGATGCGTCCGGCGTCTTGCTCCGTGAACCAGATCGCGCCGTCCGGTCCAAGGGTGATCGCGCGCAAGCCGGCATTCGGCGAGATTCCACCAACGAACTCGGTGACGGTCCCGCCCGGAGTGATCCGGCCGATTCGATTGGCGCCGATTTCGGTAAACCACAAATTCCCGTCGCGCCCGGCGGTGATCGCCGACGGGAAGGCATCGCGGGAAAGCCCGTCGCCGAATTCCGTAAGCCTACCAGCCGGCGTGATGCGCCCGATGCGATTCGCTCCGCCCTCGGTGAACCAGAGATTTCCGTCCGGGCCGGCCGCGATCTGCCCGGGAAGCGCGCGCGGCACGGGAAGCTGCGCGAATTCGGTCACGACGCCCGAAGGCGTGATCCGCCCGACGCGGTTACCGGCGTTTTCCGTGAACCACAAATTACCGTCGGCGCCGGGCGCGATCGAAGTCAGCGCGGCCTCGGCGGAGATGCCGGACGTAAACTCGGTGACGGTCCCCTGCGGGGTCATACGGCCGATCGCGTTCGCACCGTAGTCCGTGAACCACAGATTGCCATCCGGACCGCTCGTGATCGCTGAGGGTCCGAGACTCGCCTTGCCCGACGTTGCGAACTCGGCGACCGTGCCGGCCGGCGTGATGCGGCCGATGAGATTGACGTCGAGTTCAGCGAACCAGACGTTGCCGTCCGGACCCGCCGTCACTCCACCGTTCGGCGCCGAGGTCAGACCGGCACGAAACATCGTGAGCGAACCATCGAGTTTGTACCGCAGCAGAGATCGCCCATTGAGAATCCCGATCCAGATACTGCCGTCACGACCGCTGACGATTGATCCCGGCGCAGCGCCGTCCAAAGTCGCGACTTCACGTATGATCACCGCCGCCGCCGGAGCGGGCGCTACCGTCCCGGCTCCGCCACAACCGGCCATAGCGACGAGCAGACCGACGGTACTGGCCAGCGCTGTGCGAGGGCGTCGCGTTGTTTGCATCTCCGCGCTATCCCTCAACGGTGCTGCATTTCCCGTTCAAAAACAGCCACCACGCGAACACTCGAAGGTGCGAGCTTCTTTACTGCAGCTTACCGTCAGCGCGCAAGATCGCGGCGCAGGTGAATTCGGAAGCGCGCGCCGCCGAGGGGCGATTCGCCCACGTCGACGCGGCCGCCGGCGCGCTCGAGCAAGAGCCGCACGAGCGCAAGACCGATGCCGCTGCCCGATGCCGGCGTTTCGCCGCGCGCGCCGAAAGCGAAGATCCCATCTCGTTGGGCGGCGGCCACACCCGGTCCATCATCGTCGATCGTCACACCGGCGACGAGCGGATCGGACGTCTCCATCCCGATCGCCACGGTGCCCCCGCTTCGACCGTGTTTGATGGCATTGTCGATGAGGTTGATGAGGACCAATGTCAGCCGATCCGCATCGAGGGTGACGACCGCGTGCGTCGCGTTCGCCCGGACCAGCGTGATCGAGCGAGCGGCGGCATTCGCGGCACACGCGTCGGTCGCGGCTTCCAGCGCGACGTCGAGCGAACCACTCGAATCGCGAACCGGCGCGGTGTGCAGGTCGAGCAGTGAAATCTCGAACATTCCCTCCACCAAACGCGAGAGCCGCAGCGACTCCTTGTACGCGATCGAAACGAAACGTTGCCGAGTGCGCTCGTCGATGCCGTCGTCGAGCAGCGTTTCGAGATAGCCCCGAATCGACGCTAGCGGCGTGCGCAGCTCGTGCCCAAGCGCGCTGAAGAACGCGTAGCGCTCGCGTTCCTGCGCTCCGCGGACGAGCGCGCGGCCGACGGCCGCGGTGAGATCGCCGGCATCACTGGCGGCGGCGTAGGTCGTCCAGCCGGCCTCGACCTCGAGCCGCGTCTCGGCTTCCATGCTCGCCGTGATGCGCGCCAGCGCCGATCGCACGTCGACCGCGTTCGCGGCCGTGCCGTCGGCGCGCACCGGTGCGGTCAATGCGGCGATGAAGACGTCGCTTCCGCGGTCATGCGCGATGATGTCCTGAATACGCAACGCACGCCCGGCGGCCGACGTGAAAGCGCTGCAGGCACGGCGTTCGAGCGTGTGCGCTTTGCGCAAGCCCTCGCGCCAGGCCGTCCGCTCGAGCGCCGGCAGACGGACAACTAGGAGCGGAACCGCGGCGGCGCGGCGCCCGCCGAGCGCCTGTTGCAGCTTGGCGATCCGGACCGGTCCGGCTGGCCGTTCAGCTGCGCGCAAACTTGTAGCCGAAGCCGTGAACGGTTTGCAGCAGCGGCGGCAATTTCGCCGCCTCCTCGATCTTGAGCCGCAAGCGGCGCACGTGCACGTCGACGGTGCGCTCGTCGCCCTCGAAATCGAAACCCCACACGCGCTGCAGGAGCGTCGAGCGCGACAGCGCGATACCCGCGTTCGAGGCGAGCTCGAGCAGCAGCGCAAACTCGCGCGGCTTGAGACCGACGTCGCTTCCGTCCACCCGAACTTCGCGCGCCGCTTCGTCGATTTCGAGCCGGTCGAACACGAGCAACGTCGGCGCCGACTGGGGCGCCATCCCGGCGCGCCGCGCGATTGCCCGCACACGCGCCACGATCTCGCGCGGCGAGAACGGCTTGGTCACGTAGTCGTCGGCACCGATCTCGAGCCCAACCACGCGATCGATCTCATCGGCGCGCGCCGTGAGCAGCAGAACCGGCAGCTCGCGGCCTTCGCGGCGCAGCGTCCGCAACACGTCAAAACCGTCGAGCACCGGCAGACCGACGTCGAGAATCATGAGATCGGCGGAGGTTCGCGCGGCCCGCAGCGCCGTCGGACCGTCGGCCGCCTCCACGCACGCGAAGCCTTCGCGGCCCAGGTGGTGCACGAGCAGTTCGCGGATCGCCGCTTCATCTTCAGCGACCACGATGCGGTTCATCGACATATCTCGTGGAGTGCCCGCGCAAGCACCCGCTCATTCGTGTTTGCCGGCGCAAACATGGATTCAAACGGACGTCGACAACTGCCTCGATGAGACGGTGTCTGTTCGCGGGCGTACCATTCAAGCTGGGAGCCAGTCAAAGCATCGCAAATGCAGGCAACGAATTGATCGCGGGCCGATGCCCCAGTAAGCCGTCGGTGGTTATCCACGCTCGATTTCGCCGCGAATAATCCGGCGCAAAAAATTCACTGAATCGCAGACCGTGTGCAGCGGCGAAGTTTTTGCCCGCCTTCACCGCGCATCGTTTACAAAATCGGCAACCTGCCGCCCTAAGCGAGGTCGAACGGCGTTAGGAGACTGCCGCGTTTGCCCGACACAGCGGCTCGGCCGAAGGCCGAACGAACCGGATCGACGCAGTCAAATCCTGACGGGCGGCTTGCGGTGCAGCCGCAAACGCGAAGGTTCGACGAAGTCGGTCCCCTAGTGCGGATCTTTCTGCACGATCGACTCGCCGTCGATAACTTTTTTGCCGCGTTGGTTGACGACGGTGGTCACGCAGCGCATGCGGCACTTGGCGGGCAGCAACTCGACGATTTCGCAGTGCGCCGTCAGCGTGTCGCCGATGAAAACCGGGCGCAGAAAGCGGACCGACTGCGACACGTAGAGCCCGCCGGGCCGCTGCAGCAGCAGCGCGTTGACGGTCGAAAGTAAACTCGCGCTGAGCATTCCGTGCGCGACGCGCCGGCCGAAGCGCGTGGTTTTGGCGTACTCCTCATCGAGATGCAGACCGTACATATCGCCGCTCACCGCGGCGAAAAGCAGAATGTCGGCTTCCGTGATCGTCTTGCTGAACGCGGCGCTGTCGCCAACCGCGAATTGGGCGTACGTCTTTGTACCGCCGGCGGGCACGGAGCTAGACAAGCGCGCTGGATCCGGCTTTCGCAACGATCGCATCTTCGTCGACCGTCCCCGAACTGACGCCGATGCCGCCCACGACTTGGCCGTCGATGATGAGCGGCAACCCGCCGCCGATATTGGTGACCGTATTATTCGAGGCCAAACCCAGCCGGATGCCTAGCGGAACGTCGCCGGCGACTTCTTCTGCGGTCGGACGGCGACGGGTCGCGGCGGAGACCGCCTTCGTCAACGCGATCGTAATCGAGCCGATGCGCGCGCCGTCCATCCGGGCAAAAGCCAGGAGCGACCCGCCGCGGTCGACGACGGCGATACACTGGTCGACATTGATCTCGCGCGCCTTCGCGGCGGCGGCGGCCACGACGGCCTGCGCGCCGGCGAGGCTAAGATTGATCTGTTCACGAACGACATAGGACGGTTCCATCCTCGGCGAGTTGCCGCCGCGCGCGTGGCGCCCCTGCCCGCCGCGAGAGAGTTTTCCGTACGTCGCTGCGTACATAAGCGGTGTGGTCGCCGCCGATGTTCTGTTCCGCCTCGCCGCGAACGCCGCCGCCGAAGAATATCGCCGGCCGCCGCCGTATCTGTCCTATCACACGGTCGCTAGAATCGACGTCGCGGCGTTGAACAAACACAAGGTGATCGAGCGCGCGGTCGAAACGCGCACCAGCGACGACTTCGCCGTGCTCCAAGATCTGCCACGCGGTCAGCGCCAATATGGCCAGAGCTTTCCGCTCATCCCGACCTTCGACGCCCTGTCTTATTTCCGGCTCGAGTACAACGCGCAGCGCCGCGACCTGCTTTCGCACGTGACGACGTACGAGCCAATTACCTTCGCGGCACCCCGCTCGACGCCCGGCGTGACGGTCGTCAGCACGACGCTGCGCAACTATTACGCCCGCTATGCCGACGACTCGAACGACTCGCAGGCCCACATCTTCATGGATCCGCTCAAGGCCCTCACGCAGAACAACAGTTCGGATTTCTATCTGCATGAGCTGTACATCGACCGGTCGACCAATCTGCCGTCGCGCGTCACCTACACCGGCCACGACAACGTCGTGTTCACGGTCGACTACACGACTGTCCAGAGTCATTGGCTGGTGCGCCACGTGTACTACACCCGCACGTTCTTTGCGCCGTTCCACATCGGTCAGACGAGCTTCAGCGTCGATGCGACATTCGATGATTTTACGTTTCCGCAAACGCCCGCCGATCCGAAGCTGCTCGCGCCGCCGAGCCCCGCACCCGACGCGGCCGCGCCCGCTCCGCTCACGCCCGCGGCGGCGTCCGCCCCGCTCACGCCCGCGCCGTCACCGACGCTCTGAAAGCCGTGCGACGCCTCGGCGACATACCGCAAAGAGGCCCGGCAACGGCGACTTGAGAATGACGCCTGTCGGCCGGAAAGGTGGCAGAGTGGCCGATTGCACCTGACTCGAAATCAGGAGTCCCTTTACGGGGACCGGGAGTTCGAATCTCCCCCTTTCCTCAGGAATTAAAACGAACAGCCGCGCATCGACGCCGCTGTTTTTTTTCGGCGCTCTGCTTGCGTTACGTTGTCGTCACGCCCGTCCTGTGCGCCCTCGCGCAGCGCCTGCCCGCACCCGGCGCGCAGCTTCCCGGCGTTCTTTTTCATTTGCGGCTCGTTCGCGGCAACGTGAACTAGCGGCGCAGCCGACGCCGCAAACGGAGAGACGCGCGGCTCGATGCGACGTCGTCTCTCGGGCATGACGGTGCCACGCTGGTCTACGCTGCGGCCGACCGCGTGCTTCACAAGTTCACAAGCACAAAACGCGCCCGAGACAACGTGTGGCGCTAGCATACGCAGCCGGTTCAGCCGGTCAACGCAGCCTCGTCCACACCGGTCGCGCTCGTCCGGCGAGCATGACGCTTGGTACGAAAGTAGCTTTGCAGTTGCGCGGCGGTTTCCGACTCCAGGACGCCCGCCGTGACGCTGACAGAATGGTTGACACAGAGCGATCCGAACACGTCGATGACGCTGCCGGCAGCACCGCCTTTGGGATCGGCGCAACCGAAGACCAAGCGCTCGATGCGTGCCGCCGCGATCGCCCCGGCACACATCGGACAGGGCTCCTTCGTGACGTAGAGCGTGCCGCCCAAGCGCCAGGAACCCAGAACCTGAGCCGCCGCTCGAATCACAAGTACCTCGGCGTGAGCTGTCGGGTCGGGGCGCTGCTCCTTTTCGTTGTACGCCTCAAAGACGCGTTCGCCGATCACGAGTACGGCCCCGATCGGAACGTCGCCGGCGACCGCGGCTTCGTCGGCTAAGGCGATCGCCCGGCGCATCGAGCGCTCGTCGGCACAATCGTGCTCCCGGCCCGGCTCGAACGGGCAACCCCCGCCTTCGGAGGGCGGTACTCTATCCAATTGAGCTACGGGAGCGTGGCGGGAAAGCGGAGGAGGTGCGACCTACGACCCTTTCTCTTCGCCTGGGACGGGCGCCGAGGAGGTCGGGATGTGCTTGAAGAGATCGAGCTTGTGGTCGACGAGGCCGCGGTAGAACTTGCGAACGCAATCTGGGTGGCCGAAGAAATACGTGCGCGCGTAGGCGAGATCGTCGCCCGAACTGTCCGGGACATAGTGCGAAATCTCGATCTCCTCCATTTGCCCCCGATCGACGGGGTGTGGACAAAAATCGCACGGGATCGTCGACATCGCTTTACCTCAAGAAAAATTTCCCGGAACTACGTTTTCCGACTCCATCTCAAGACCCCCGAACCGGTACTCGAGATGCACGAGCCCGCTGGCGTAGCATCGGACAAACATCGCATTAGCGCCGCTTCCAACGGAGCCCTTCGCCCCGCTTTACTTCCTGACCGGCCCGACGCACAAACGGGACGCGCGATTCACCGCGCATCCCGCTCACGTGTCGGAATCTCACTCGGGTAGGATTGAACGCACCGACCGCATGAGGGATCGACCAGGCTCCTCGATCATTTTCCTCTCGCGAGCAAGACCGAACAGCTCTCGACACACCTCGCACAAGGCGCGTCCATCGCTGTAGGCGTGAATGGGTGGGAAAGGTGCGGTCGGCACGCCGTTACGCCGCAAGTCGACGTGGCCGCCGACTGATTCCCGATGCGACGCGAGAAGAAAAGCGGCACATTCAGTTGCGCATAATCTCGTAACGTTTAAACCGTTAAGACACAGCAGCGACCGACGGTGTATCCGCGACCTTCAGGTCTTCGTCATGAAGTGTCAACGCTTCTTGACGATCCCACATCGGCGAATACTCCCCTAATCGATAGGATTTCCGAGCTTTCAGTGCTGAACCTTTTCAGGTTCCGCTCGATCAAGAAAGCTGGTCTGACCACACATATGAGCACAGATAACGCGTCCGTGCCTGATCGTGCCGAGAGAGACCCAATGCGTCAAGATCAGGCGTTGTATCATTTCCTGGTCGAAAGCCTTACGGAGTACGCGGTCTTCGCCGTGTCACCCACGGGTATTGTAATCAGTTGGAACGCCGGCGCCCAAAAGACCTTCGGCTACACGGAGAGCGAGATCCTTGGCAAATCTTTTGAGGTGATTTTTACCGCCCAGGATCGCGCCACGGGCGCGCCGGCACTCGAACTTTCCACGGCGCTCTCCGGTGAAAGGACCCAGCACGATCGCTGGCACGTCCGCAAGGACGGCACACGTTTTTGGGGCACCAACACCGTGCAGCCGCTCTACGACGCCGGCGGCGTGCTCTTAGGGTTCACGAAGCTCGTGCGCGACTCGACCGATAGCCATAACGCGCTCGAGGAGCTCTCGGATTCCGAACAGCAGCTGCGCTTGCTCGTTGAGTCCGTCAACGACTACGCGATTTTCTCGATCGCACCCGAAGGCCGGATTCGGACATGGAACGCCGGAGCCCAAAAGCTTTTTGGTTATCGCGCGGACGAGATCGTGGGTCAAAATTTTAGCCGGCTCTTTATTCCCGAAGACATTACCGCCGGCGCGCCGGCTAAGGAACTGCGCGATGCCGCCAGTCACAGTATCGTGCAGATCGAACGCTGGATGGCGCGCAAGGACGGCAGCCGCTTTCTCTCACGCGGCAAGCTCAACGAGCTCAAGCACGACATCACGGGCGGCGTGCGCGGCTTCGTCAAGATCGCCCACGACGTGACCGATCACGAAGCGGCCTACCAGCACGAGCGCACTTGGTCGACGACCTTCCAACAGGCCGTCTTGCCAAGCGGCTTGCCCGACGTTTTGGGCCTGCTGTTCGATGCGCTCTACGAACCGGGTGCGCTCGACGCCCAAGTCGGGGGCGACTGGTACGACGCGGTCCGGCTGCTCGACGGCCGAGTGCTGATCACCGTCGGCGATGTGACAGGCCGCGGCCTACAGGCCGCCGTGGTCGTTGGGGTCGTGCGTCAGATCATGCGCGGAATTGCCCAGCTACACGCCGATCCCGCACTTGTGCTCGACGCCGCCGACCGGGCACTGACCCTCGAGTATCCCGAAGTCTACGTCACGGCTTGGGTTGGCATCGTTGATCTCGCCAAACGGACGCTCATCTATTCGAGCGCCGGCCACCCGCCGGCGTTTCTGAGTAATGCCCGCGGGATGGTGCGGGAGCTCGGTAATCCAGCGCTGCCAATCGGCCTGCGGGAAGGGGTGCGTGGCGAGATCTCCAGCATCGAGCTAACCGACGGCGACACGCTCGTGCTCTATACGGACGGCCTGACCGAAGCCACTCGCGACGTCATCTTGGGTCACGAGCGCGTCCGCCAGGCGGTCGCCAAACTCGGTGGCCTACCCTGGACGCAGCCCGCGCGCTTCATCCGTGAGGCCGTCGTCCCCGACGGCAGCGTCGACGATATCGCGATCCTCACCATGCGCGCCAACTTCGCCGCCTTCGAAAGCAATGTTGATCGCTGGCGGTGCGATACGGGCGACGCCGACGCCGCGATCGCGCTGCGGCACCGCTTTTACGACTCTTTACCGATCAAGGACTTTTCGCGTTCGGATCGGGGCGCCGCGGAACTCGTCTTTGGCGAGCTGGTCGGCAACGTCGTGCGTCACATCCGCGGCGATCCCACCGTCGATGTGATCATCGACCACTCGGGGCCGCGCACGGTCTTACACGTGCTCGATCACGGGGTGGGCTTTCACTACGCGGCGCGCCTGATGCCCGACGTTTTTGCCGAAAACGGTCGCGGGCTCTCACTCATCGCGGCTCTCACGGCCGACTTTCAAGTCACTGCGCTCCCGAGCGGCGGCAGTCATGCCCGTGCCGTGCTCCGTGGACGCTTGCCGGTACGTTTCGGCTAGGAGCAGCACTCCAACTGGCGGCGAGCGTCGAGGGATCCCGACCGTGAAGCTCCCTGAAACATCGGCATCGAACGCGCTCGGCGGCTCGAGGTCGATGAATGCCCGCACCTCGAGAGCCGGACCGCAATCGCTTTGGGCGCTAGAGCTAGATGCCACCGCTCGAATCTGGATGAAACGGCGCCCGCGTCGGCCGTCCCTGAAATCGGGTAGGAGGGGCGTCGCAGCCACGTCCTCCCACACCACCGGACGTGCCGTT
>PLAE01000089.1 GCA_003134035.1 Candidatus Velthaea versatilis | reverse complement strand
CGACGCCGCTGCGCACGGCGATGACCTCGTGCCGGGCGGAAAGAATTCGCGTCACGTAGGCGCGCAGATCGCCGTTGTCATCGGCGAGCAGCACGCGCGCCGCTTTCCCGCCTTCCTCCGGGCGTGCGATGACGGAGTCGGCGCGCACGATCGTCGAGTCGACGTCGGCGAGATACTGGTCGACGACGCTTGCGTAGGCGGCGGTGCGGCTCTCGCTTGCGACCTGAGCGGGATCGAGGTGCGCGCGGCCGAGCGGAACGCACACGGTAAAAGTACTTCCCGCGCCGGCCTCGCTCTCCACGCGAATCGAGCCGCCGTGCAGCCGCGCGAGCTCGTCGACGAGCGCGNNCGATGCCGCTGCCTTCGTGCGAACGGGATTTCGCGCCGCGCACACGGCGAAAACGCTCGAACACGTGCGGCAGATCGGCCGCGGGGATGCCGATCCCCGTATCGGACACCGCCAGGCGTGCCGCCTCGCCGTCGCCGCGCAAGCTGAGCCGGATATCACCGGCATGCGTGAACTTGAGCGCGTTCGAGAGCAGGTTGAGCACGATCATCTCCCACATCATGCGGTCGACGAAGACGCGCTCCGGGAGATTGATGTCGACGTCGAAGCGCAGACCGGCCGTCTCGATCGCCGACCGGAAGAGCCCGCACAGTTCGGTCGTCACGGCAGCGAGATCCGTTTCGACGAAGGTCGCTTCACGGCGGCCGGCTTCCAGCCGCGCGAATTCGAGCAGCGTGTTGACGAGTTTGAGCAGCCGCAGCGCGTTGCGGTGCGCGGCCTCGAGCAGCGGCGCGGCCTGCGGGTCGGCATCGCGCTGCAGCTCGGCGAGCGGTCCGAGCATCAGCGTGAGCGGGGTGCGGAATTCGTGGCTGACGTTCGAGAAAAACTCGATCTTCGCGCGATCGAGTTCGGCCAGCGCCTCGGCGCGTTGGCGCTCGTTCTCATACGCTCGGGCGCTCGAGATCGCCGCGGCGATCTGACCAGCGATCAGTTCGTAGAAGCTCGCGTACCGCGCGTCGAACGATTCGCGTGGATTGACGCCCGCGATCAGAAAGCCGGCCGGCTCGAGCGCGATCCCCGATTGAATCGGCACGACGACGGCGGCGCGCGGCGGCTCCGGCCACGGTCCGGTCGGGACCCGATCGAGCCGCGCAGCGAGATCGCCGACCGGGATGAGCGAACCGGTCGCAAGCGCCTCGCGCACCGGCCACCGCTCGACGGCGGCGTCGTCGTCGTCGAGCGAGATTTCTTCCGGCGGCGCAGACGGACCGGCGGGATCGATGCCCGACGAGCCGGCAAGGCGCGCCGTCCGGCCGCGGCCGTCGAGGAGATAGATGAGCGAGAACGGCACGCTGCGTGCATACCGTCCGATCGTCGCGGCCGCGACGCAGCATTCTTCCTCGGCGCTCTTGGCCTCCGTGCCGTGTGCGGCCAGATCGCGCAGCAGCAGAATGCGCCGCGCGCCGATGACGTTCTCGGTCGTTTCCTGAACCGTGCACAAGATACCGCCGATGCCGAGCGGTGCGCGCGGATCGGGCATCGGGCTATACGACCACGTGAAATAATACTCGACGACGTAGCCGTGCAGATAGATGTCGAGCAGGACGTCTTCATTCCAGGTCGCCGGACCACCGGTCGAGATGGACTCGATCTGCGGCCCGATGACGTCCCAAATCTCGGCCCAGGAAACGCGCGCGCTTTCCCCCAGCGCGGCGGGATGCTTGCCGCCGATGATCGGCAGATACGCATCGTTGTAGAACTGGATCAGCTCCGGGCCCCACCAGAAAATCATCGGGAACCGGCTCGCGAGGACGATGTCGAGCGCCGTGCGCAGTTCGTTCGGCCACTCGTGCGGCGGGCCGAGCGGTGTCTCCGACCAATTCTTGCGGGCGATCAGGTCGCCCATGATCGGCGAAACGAGCGTGTGACCCGAGCCGAGGATCCCGGCCTGGAACGTCCGATCACCTACCTGCGCCAAGGCGTCCTCCACCCGGCGCGGCGCGAAATCCCGATCATATTCGGTGCAATCTACCCGCCTGCACCCGGCCCGTAAACATCCGGTCGCATGGACGCTCGCGCACCAGTATCCATGCGCGTCGATGCTTGCCTGTTGACGCCCGGTTCCGGCACTTTTACATTGAGATGGACACAAGTTTCCGGAGCAAGACGATGGAGTCTCGGGCGCTGTGCCCGTGTGGTCACCACGCGGGACATCATACGATCGAGGGATGCATGGGGGGCCGCTACCGGCCGTGTCCGTGTCCGCTTCGCCCGCACGTCGCCGCTGCGGCCGGCAGCCTGCCGGAAGCCGATGTACCCCCTCGCCGTGAGCCCGAGCTGACCGCGACGCAATAGGTGTCCCGGTGCCGCGGTTCGGCGACCCACGACGTTACGCGCGCAGTGGCGCGCGGAACGTCCGGATCGGGGCTTCGCGATCAGCTCTTCCCGGCCGTGGCGTGGATCCGATCGACGGTCTGCCCTGCGCTCTTGAAGAGCGTCGCCGCGACGGCATTGCCGATCGGGCTGCCCAGTCCCGTGCACGCATCCCAGCCGGCCGCAGCAGCGTACGCGCCGTTATTGCCTTCCACGATGTCGTGAAACGGCGACGGGTTGGCTTCGTACAGGTCTTTGTTGATGAACCCCGCAGCCGACTTGTTCATGCTGTTCGCGCGAGCGATCAAACTCGCCCAGAGGGGCGCGACCGCGCTCGTGCCGCCGATCTGCGTGCTCGTGCCGTCGACGATCACGTTGTAGCCGGTTTCGGGATCGGCATCGCCGCTCACGTCCGGCACCCCGCGCTTCGCAAGCGGAATGGTTTTCTTGTCGCGGATCACGTGCAGCCCGGTTTGATACGCGGGAAGATCGAACTGCGTGCTGACGCCGCCGCCGGTGGCGCCGCCTTGTGTGCCGTCGTTCCAGACGGTTTCGCTTGCGATCGTATTCGCGCGCGCGCGCAGGCTCGTGCCGCCGCACGCGAGCGCGTGCGGACTCGAGGCCGGGAAGTCGACGTGCGTTCCGCTCGGGAGGCCATCGCCCGAACCGTTGTCGCCCGATGCGACGCACACGGTGATGCCGA